>JAIPGE010000059.1 GCA_021736285.1 Candidatus Izemoplasma sp. | reverse complement strand
AAAGAGGTCTAACAAGTGCGTTAGACCACTATTTAAAGGTGCAGACTGTGATATAAATTGAACCGCCGTATACGTGAACCGTATGTACGGTGGTGTGAGAGGGGCGAAAGTTATTAAAACTTAGCCTCTACTCGATTGTTTGGTAATCGCGTTACTTGTGTTAAAATAAAGATAACAAAGGAGTGTGGTGCCGACAATGAAATTGAAAACAAAAGCGTATTACGATATCATTGCACCAACTAGTATGGGATTAAGAATGAGTCCTTTAACCAATCAAGAGACAATTCAAACAAGTTCACACTATCGGATGCAAGCGACAAGCGCTGAAAGCAATGTGTTAACACTTGGCGCAGCACTTGGATTAAAGACTAAAGTCCTCACAGCGTTTGTTGAAGATAGCCTGCTTTCACAGTACATAAAGCAAGATTTAAATCGTCGAAACATTGATTTTGATGATAACGATAAAACTCAAAACGGACCTTGGGGCGTGCGTCATCAAATTAATTTTGTTGATCCAGGGTATGGGTTAAGGGGTCCACGTGTCCATAACGACCGTGCTGGTGAAGTGGGTAAAATGTTGTCAATTAAAGATATTGATTTAGCAGATTTATTCATCAATAAAGGCGTTAAAATACTACATATTTCAGGACTTTTTTTAGCATTATCTAAAACGAGCGCAGAGGTATGTTTAACCCTTGCTAAATGGGCCCAAAAGCATGACACAAAAGTCTGTTTTGATGTGAATTATCGTGCGTCTTTTTGGGCAAACAGACCAAATGAATTACGTCAAATATTTAAAGAAATCATTGCGTTATCAGACATCTTAATTGGTGGTGTGTATGATTTAGAACAAACGATTAACCTTAAGCAAGAAGATTCATCAATAGATGCGGTTAAACACTACCAATTGACAGTTAAAAAAATGCAAGAACAGTATCCTAATATTGAACTATTTGCGAGCACAACGCGAATTGTAGACAATAGCAATTCGCATCAATTGGGTGCAATGATCGACCTGGATGATATATTTGAAATGATCACCCCTAAGCCAATTTCTGTGTTTGATCGAATTGGCGGTGGCGATGCATTTGTTGGTGGGCTACTTTATGGCTTATTAACTGATATGTCTGTTAAAGAGATGTTATGCTTTGGTTGGGCAAGTGGTGTCTTTGCAGTATCCATCCCAGATGATTTTGTGATGCCGCACAACACAACACAACTATGGGATATATGGCATCAAAATGTCCGTGTTAAACGGTAATGATATGCGAAGCAAATCAAAAATAATAGTTTACTAAATAAAAAAAATATAAATAAATATTCTACAAATACGTGTTTTTAACGTCACAGCATCAATAGGTTAAAACAGCACGTATTTTATCAATAAAACGGTGGCTTAGTGCTTTTTCTTTTGTCCTGTTTGTGGTATAGTATTAATGAATATAATGAGGTTGATAACATGGTAAAAACAAATAAAGAAATCCGCAGAAAGCAACGTGAAGAAGTGATTCAAAAACTATATGAAATTGATATCAATGAAGGTATCAATGAAACAGAAAGTACGGATGATTATGTCAAGGCATCGATTAAAGGTGTGTTGAGTCATCGCGATTTAATCGATCGCAAAATTCAAGACAATTTAACAAATTGGAGTTTGTCACGGTTGACTTATATTGATCGTGCGATTATTCGTTTTGCGACATATGAAATAATCTATAGCAACTTACCGAGTGAAATCATCATTAATGAAGCACTCGTTTTAACACGTAAATATTCTGATGAAGGCAACAATAAAATGGTTGGCTTCACCAATAAAGTTTTAGACAATATCAAAGAAGCAATTAAGTAGGTGATTTGGTGGAACAAACATTCTTAACAGTCACAGCATTAACAAAGTATATCAAATATAAATTTGATCATGACAAACACCTAAAACATATTTATCTAAAAGGTGAAATTTCAAATTTTAAACACCATTCGCGGGGCCATTTTTATTTTACACTGAAAGATGATAAGGCCCAGATTAGTGCGATTATGTTTGCCTCTCATTCATCTAAGATTACGTTTAAACCAATTGATGGGATGAGTGTTGAAATAGAAGGGTACGTCAGTGTCTATCCAGCAAGTGGACAATATCAAATTTATGTGAATAAAATGAATGAAGCAGGCAAAGGGGATTTATATATTGCCTATGAAAAGTTAAAAAAAGACTTACAAGACAAAGGGTTATTTGAACAGTCTCACAAACAACCAATTCCGCGATTTCCGAAGAGCATTGCCGTGTTAACAAGTCCAACCGGCGCAGCCGTTAGAGACATCATCCATATTGTTAACAGACGGTATCCAGTTGCGAATATTATTGTTTATCCAACGCTTGTACAAGGAGAATATGCCAAAGACAGCATTGTCAAACAAATCAAGAAAGCAAACAAAGATGGCTTAGTCGATGTAATTATTCTTGGACGTGGTGGCGGCAGCATTGAAGATTTATGGCCTTTCAATGAAGAGACAGTGGCTTATGCTATTTATGAGAGTACACTGCCAATTATTTCAAGTGTTGGCCATGAAACAGATTTTACAATCAGTGATTTTGTTGCTGATCTAAGAGCGCCTACACCAAGTGGTGGTGCAGAAATCGCTGTCCCAAATCAAGTTGAATTGTTACAACATATTGAACAATTACGCGCAAAGAGTCACCATAGCATACAAACATTGTTAAAACAGAAACAAGAACGGTTAGAACGCGTTGCAACGAGTGTCTTGTTTAGAGACCCATTACGGTTGATTGAGACACAAACACGACAGTTGGCACATTTGGATGAAAAACTCGTAATATTAAGTCCGAAGATGCGTTTAAAACAATACCGCATTGACTTAAATAATTATCAACAACGGCTCCATGAACGAATCCGTAATATCGTTGACCGAAAAGGTAGCCAATATGAACTGGCATTAAATCGGTTAGAGTTATTAAATCCATTATCGATTATGAAAAAAGGATACAGTGTAATTGAAAAAGAAGGTAACATTATTAAATCTGTTACACAACTAAATGAAAAAGACATGATTGATGTTAAGTTACATGATGGCACAGTTCAATCTGAAATAAAAGCAATTAAAAGGAGTGACAAATAATGGCAGAAAAAAAAGAACAAAGCTTCGAAGAATCATTAAAAGCATTAGAAGCATTGGTAAAAGAACTTGAAAATGGTGACATTGAATTAAATGAAGCTGTTGAAAAATACAACAAAGGAATGCAGTTATCAAAACATTGTCATGATTTATTAGAAAATGCTGAAAAAACAATTGTGAAAATGATGAAAGATGATGAATTAACTGATTTTGAATAACCCGAGGTGATTGGTTTGCAACTAGAAGATATAAAAAACCCGACTTTTTTAAAAGACTATACAATCAAAGAGTGCGAACAGATAAGTGACGATATTCGGAACTTTTTAATTGATCATGTGTCTAAAACAGGTGGTCATTTGTCATCCAATTTAGGGGCTGTTGAATTAACAGTGGCGCTACATAAAGTCTTTGAAAGTCCTAAAGATAAGATTATTTTTGATGTTGGTCATCAAGCGTATACCCATAAAATATTAACGGGCCGAGCCAAAGATTTTGATACATTACGTCAATATCAAGGACTCAGTGGGTATTTAAAACGTGATGAAAGTATTCATGATATTTTTGAAGCTGGACACAGTTCAACAAGTATTGCGGCCGCAGCCGGAATGGAAGCCAGTAAAAAATATCATCAAGAAAACTATAAAGTTGTGCCTGTTATTGGTGATGGTGCGTTAACCGCTGGGATGGCGTTTGAAGCACTGAATTTTTTAGGTGAGAATATTAAACAAAATCCAGTTGTCATCTTGAATGATAACGAAATGAGTATTAGTCAAAATATTGGTTATTTAGCACGGTTGTTTAATCAAATCCGGAGTAAATCAGCTTATCGTAAACTTAAAACAAAAACAGCACGTTTAATGCCCAAATTTTTACGTCGGATTACTGGTAAAGTCGAACGAGGTGTTAAGGGATTTATCACAACAAATACTATATTTGATGATTTTGGATTTTCATATTATGGACCGATTAATGGCCACAATATGAAAGAACTCATCAAATATTTTAACATTGCAAAAAAAGAAACACGGCCTTGTGTCATTCATGTATTGACGGAAAAAGGCAAAGGGTATAAGTATTCAGAACAAGATCAGATTGGTCTATGGCATGGTGTTGGACCCTTCGAAGTTGAAAGTGGCAACCACATTGGATCACATTCAACAAACACTCATAAATGGAGTGAAGTGATTAGCCATTATATGGAAAACTACGCTGCTAAAAAAGAAGACTTTGCAGTCGTTGTGCCAGCCATGGTTGCAGGGAGTGGCTTACTCCAGTTTAAAGAGAAATATCCAGATAAATTATATGATGTCGGTATCGCTGAACAAACCGCTGTCACAATGAGCGCGGGGTTAGCGGTAAGTGGGATTGATGTTTTTTGTCCAATCTATTCAACCTTTATTCAACGGGCGTATGATCAAGTGAATCATGATGTGGCTAGACAAAACTTACATGTTGTGTTTGGTATTGATCGAGCAGGTATTGTCGGGGCTGATGGTGAAACACATCAAGGAATTTATGATATTCCATTATTGCGTCATATTCCTAACATGACCATCTTACATCCAAAGGATGCAACAGAAGCCTTTGAACAATTAAATTATGCATTTAAAGAACACACAGGACCAATTGCACTACGCTACCCAAGAGGTAAAACAGAATGTGATTTTAATCAGATCATCACACCCGATGTGGCACCGTTAACATGGGATGTCACCCATCAGGGCAATCAAGCTATTTTTATCGCCTTTGGTGAGATGTTAAACCGTGTCACTAAGTATGTGATCACCCATAAATTAGACGTTGAAGTCATTAATGCACGTGTTATTAAACCATTAGATCACCCGCTATTATCGTCAATCATAAGCCGCGAGTTACCAATTATTATTTATGAAGAATCAGCCAAACTAGGTGGCTTTGGAAGTAGTGTGTTAGAATATTATAATCAACTTGGTGAAAATACCTCCCAAATCACATGTCTGGGGATTGATGATAATTATGTACAACATGGCGACAATGAATCATTATTAAAAGAATTGTCACTTGATTTAGACAGTGTTATTAAAACGATTAAAGAGAAGATGAACAAATAAGAAGGTGTTCGGATATGTTGACGTATTTAAGTGTTAGAAATTTTGCTATTATTGAAAATATAGAAGTTCATTTTAATGATGGAATGACCGCATTAACTGGTGAAACAGGTGCGGGAAAAAGTTTATTAATTGACGCGATAGGCCTATTACTTGGTGATCGCGCTTCAACATATATTGTAAGAACTGGCGAAGACAAAGCAATCGTTGAAGGTGTTTTCACGTATGATAATACCTTACTAGACCCTATTCTAGCGCGTCTTGACATCGAACAAGAGAACAATGAACTGGTCATTAGACGTCAAATCACAGTGTCAAATAACAACATTATTAAAGTGAATAATACAACAATCCCCTTAAAAGACTTACGTTTAATCACCTCAAAACTTGCAGATATTCATACCCAAGAAGATACCTTGCGACTGATTAATCCAATGACTTATCTCGACATTGTAGATAATTTTGAGCGAGATCAAATCGAACGTAAACTAGCAACTTATCAAGAACAGTTAGCCGCATATAAGAAATCATTAAACGACTTAAAACGGTTGGAAAATTCTAATGATGATTTGTTAGAACGTCTCGATTTATTACGGTTTCAAGTTAAAGAATTAACCCAGTTTAATCTTAAAAAAGATGAAAAAGAAGAACTTGAAGAAGCGATTGAAAAACTTGAAAATTTTGATGATATTTTTACCCATCTAAATGAAGCAAAAGAACGGCTTGAACAAACCGGCGCAATTGATCATATTTACGATGCCGCAAAACATATTAAAAATATTACTGATTTTGGAGAAGACTACGACAATGTCTCAAAGCGGATGTTATCGAGCTATTATGAGTTAGAGGATACTTTTGAAACATTACAACGGATTGTTGAAACGCTCGATTTTGATCCTCAAGAACTTGATGATATGCAAACACGGTTACATAGACTAGAAACCTTGGAACAAAAATATCGTAAATCAATTCCTGAATTAATTCTTTATCTCGAAGAAATCAAATATGATATTGAAAATATAGATCACTATGATGATGTCATAAAAGATCATGAGAACCAGGTTAAGAAAAGTTTTAAAGCAACATATGATACAGCGCTTGATTTGTCGCGAAAACGTCAAGAAATTGCCAAGTATATCGAACAAGAATTGTTGGATATACTGGCTGATTTAGAATTGGCTAAAACTGCGTTTGACATTACGTTTGACATTCCTGATGCAGATGATCCATTTAACGACCGTATATTTTTAGAAAACGGGATTGATGTTGTTGACTTTATGTTATCAACCAATGTTGGTGAACCTTTAAAACCGTTAAGTAGAAGCGCAAGTGGCGGTGAAATGAGTCGCATCATGCTTGGCTTTAAAAATGTCCTTGCGAAAAGTCTAGGTCTTAGTCTGATGATTTTTGATGAAATAGATACCGGTGTTAGTGGCTATATCGCTAATCAAGTTGCCAAAAAAATGAAACAAATTGCACACGACACACAAGTAATTTGTATCACCCATATTCCCCAAGTAGCAGCCATCAGCAAACACCATATCCATATATCAAAAACCGTTGAAGATGCGCGGACCAAAGCCCATATAAAAATCCTTAATGGTGAGGACCGTGTCACCGAAATCGCTTCGATGATTAGTGGTGACAATGTCAGTGATGCGGCCTTGAAAACAGCTCGGGAATTATTGCAATAAAAAAAGCCTATTTGATAGGCTTTTATTCAATAAGTTAAATTTGCATTGCACGGATTAAAGTGTAGATTAGTCCGATTAATCCAGATAGGATAAAACCAAGCGCTAACACAACGATAACGATCCGTCCCCAACGCGTTTTTACGATGTTACGGCTCGCTCTTTTTGGTTCTTCCTGCGGTTTCTTTTTACGTTTTTTACTTTTCGGCATATTGTCACCTCATATTCTCTAGATTACTGTGTATCATTATAGTATAAATTACCTAAAAAGGAAAGATGTTTTATGAAAAAAACTTACAAAGTCATATTCCATATTGATCTCAATGCGTTTTTTGCGACGTGTGAGATGGCAGAAGACCCTAGTTTACGTGATGTTCCCTTAGGTATTGGCGGCAATCACGAGCGCGGTGTTTTAACAACGGCAAACTATATCGCAAGAGAATATGGTGTCAAAAGTGCAATGCCCGTGAGTGAAGCGAAAAAGTTATGTCCGAATTTGGTGGTCTTACCAGGGAATTTTGATTTGTATCATAAATACAGTGAAGCCTTTTTTGATCTGTTATATGAATATGTTGACGATGTTGAAAAAGGATCAATTGATGAAGGATATATCGATGTAACAGCGTTAAGCGATGAAATCCATCCCTTAAAACTTGCCCAACAAATACAAAAACGGTTATTAGATGAACACCATCTACCGGTTTCAATTGGTATTGCCCCAAATATGTTTTTAGCTAAAATGGCGTCTGATATAAAAAAACCACTGGGGATAACAGTTCTTAGAAAACGTGATGTTGAAGAAAAATTATGGCCCTTACCAATCCAAGCAATGTATGGTATTGGTAAAAAAACATATCCTGATTTAATTAAATTAGGAATTCAAACCATTGGCGATTTAGTACAATATAAAGATGAACGTAAACTACGTATTGTACTAGGTAATCAATTAGAACACTTTGTCAATCGTGCCAAGGGATATGATGACCGGGAAATTGACCCAAGTCGGCATGTGGACATGAAAAGTATTGGCAACTCACAAACATATATGAAAAATTTACAAGTCTATCAAGAGATAATCGATAAATTACAACAGTTAACCCGTAAAGTTGTGAATCGCTTGCAAAATGACTTA
>JAIPGE010000058.1 GCA_021736285.1 Candidatus Izemoplasma sp. | reverse complement strand
GCCTTCAATTACCATTATCGGTTCTAAAAATGTTGAATTAGAATTAGGAGATTCTTATTCATTACCAACATTTACAGCAACTGATATGAAAGGCGAAGAAGCTGTTCAAGTTTATACTGTCAATGTGAAAGATGGTCATGGAACAGTTGATACGCGTAATGCTGGTGTTTATGAAGTAGTACTTACTGCAAATGACAAATTTGGAAATGTTGCAGAAGACACCATAACTGTTACTGTAATAGATCCTTGTGACGAAACCGCACATTTAGATGCAAAAGCAAATGGCAATGTTGAGATTATTTCATTGCTGGTAGGTTTACCTCTTGCTTTTGGCGCAATGCTAGCGATTCGTCGCTACCAATAAGGAGGCTAATACAATGAAAAAATTATTTACAATTGCCCTTATGGCTGTTGTGGCATTGACATTAACTGCATGTGGTCGTGAACCTGAAGACGTATGTACTAACAATGCTGCAAATGGAACCTTATATCAATTTGACCAAAACCAAACAGATATCACAACGATTAAAGTTTGGTTAGATGACGACGCTTATGCAACGGCATTAATTGATGCCTTTGAAGCTGAGTACCCAGACATCAAAGTTGAATGGGACGAAGTTGGTGCTGTCGATACACGCCAACGTTTAGAAACTTATAGTGGTTCAAGTTATGCTGCTGATGTTGTTGTATTCCCACATGATCATATTGGGGCTGCACTGAACTCAAACTTATTGTATCCATTCCCAGATGACTTACGTCAAGATTTATTAACACGTATGGTAAACTCTGCGATTGGTACTGCAACGTCTTGTTATGATGTTGAAAACAACTCTGCGATTGAATGTGATGGATCAGGAACTTATGATTCTGAATTATTCGGTGCACCACTCTCTGGAGAATCAGTTGCGTTATTCTATAATAAAACGTTATTGAATGATATTCATGGATCAAGCGATCCAGAAGCTACGTGGGAAGAAATTATTGCAAGTGCATTAGCATATAACGAATTAGATGACCCACTTACAACTGATGTTGATGAGTCAAAATTATACTTTGCTTTAGACGTTGGTAACGCATATGATATGCATTTTGCTGCAACAGCACATGGGTTTGAGTTATTTGGTGAAGATCATTTAGATAAAAACCAAGCTAACTTAGATTCACAAGCTATGATTGATGCGTTAACTTGGTTACAAGATACCGTTCAACCTGCAACCAACAATTATACATCTGCAGCACTAAGTGGCGAAGAAAACCGAAGCCGTTTTGAAAGCGGTGAATTGGCTTATATCGTTGATGGACCTTGGTCAATTGCACGTTATTTACAAGGTGGAGAAACCAATAATTATGAATTTGGTGTCACCAAGTTACCAACAATTGATGGCGTTCAACCTGTTACATTCTCAGGTGTCCAAATAGCTGCTGTATACAAAGGAACTAATGAACCAACCGCAGCCTTTAAATTTGTTGAGTTTATGACAAGCAATGAAGGTTTAGCAATTATGTATGCAGAAACCAATAAATTACCTGCATTAAAAGATGTTTCTGTCGTTGAAGGTGTTGCTGATGACCCTTACTTAAGTGGTATTTCAGAACAATTATCTTACTCTCATCCAATGCCTATTATCGCTGAAATGGGTTACTTCTGGAGCAATGCTGGTTCAATGTACTCAAGTGCATGGAATGGAACAGCTACGCCTACTGAAGCTGCAACAACAGCTCAAACAGGATTTGAATCACAGGCTAATTTAACTACTGAATAGTCGTTAAAACAAAAGGCCATGGTCAAACATGGCCTTTTACTTAATTTTGAGGTGATGTGAATGATTGATACACTAGAAAAATACATTCTTAATCCAATCAAGCATCTAGTGATTGGACTTTGGCATTTTATCCGCTTTGTGCCAATGAAATTATATGAATTTTTTAAGAAGACACCCCCGTTTGTTATTATCAAAACATTGGCTTCTTCCTTAATTTGGGGAACAGGACAATTTTTGAATCGACAATTCATAAAAGGGATTATCTTCTTATTACTTTTTGCAGGAATATTGGGTATTGAATTTGGGACTGGGGCTTATGGTCACGAATTTGATATTTATGACGATAAAATACCCGGTGAAGAAATCACTGTTGAACTATCTAATTATTATCCTACTTGGTATTACTATAACTTAAAAGCACTTAACCCTACAAGTGACTATGCTTATGAAGATTTTGATTTATTACATGATGTTGCTGAGTCAAATAATCTAACTTTTAGTGAAAATGATTTGGTTTTTTATGACGATGATGGCAAGGTTGTTCAAGTCGATAATGTGACATATACGCCGGAACATATGTTTGCTTTTTTAGGGACAGAAATCGCACGTATTGAACAAATTGCATTCGATGATGGTATCGCAGCCATTGAAGATGAAGCTGCAACAAAAGCTGATGCAGCTGTCTTAAATATCGTTGAAGACTTATTACTCGAACGTGCTGAACGCGATGTCCGTTTAAATAGTGACTATGCATCTAATTTACAAACGGAAATGGAACGGATTGCAACCATTGAATTGGTGGATGATGGATTTGATCCTAATGCACCAACATTTGATGATACCTTGCAAACCTATATCGATGATAATTTAGGCACATTACAAACTGAAGCATTTGATAATTTAGTGGCTGAGCAATATGATGTTGTGTATGCAACTGACTATGAACAAGTAAATCGGCAAACACGTTCGATTTACTATTCCGGATATTTCAACGATTTCTTTGATGAACTTTATGGTGATGAACTACTAACATATGATTCAATCGGTAGTTTTAAAGACATGCTTCAAACACGTCTGATCTCACAAGGATTAGATATGGACAATGACGACTACAACAAAATGTTGGCGCATATCTTCTTTGAATATAATCCAGAGTTATATGGTACTATTACAGAACGCGTGAATAATTTTTATCATGAAAGAGCTGGTTTCTTTGTCAAAGGAACATGGGGTCTCATTACAATGGGAAGCATTCCTCAAACGACTCTCTATCAACATCAAAAGATTGGTTTCTTGCTTCCAGCTAGTGGAACTGAAACAATCCAAGCAAGTACGATTGAACTTGCAGGGCACCATTCAACACAACTATTGCTCAGAGGAATTATTTCAACATTAGTCATTGCCTACATCTTAATTCTTTATGTTTGGAATATCAAAGATGCTTACAAAACTGGTATGATTGAACACAATACAAAGAAAGTTCCTTCTGAAAAAAGTTATTTTAAAGATTTGTATGAAGATTTCTTTGAGTACATTGTATTAACACCGGCACTTATTATTGTGACATTTGTTAGTATTTTACCGATATTATTTGGTATCTTAGTTGCCTTTACCAATTATAATATTGAGCACATCCCTCCTGGACAATTGATTCAATGGGTTGGATTTAGAAACTTTTTAGAAGTCTTTACATTAACCAGTGGCAGTTCAATTAACTTTGGTGGCCAATTTTGGAAAGTCTTCTCTTGGACACTTATTTGGGCATTCTTTGCGACATTTACTTGTTTCTTTGGTGGGTTTGTTCAAGCTGTTATCTTAAACAATAAACGGGTTGTTTTCCGTAAGGCATGGCGGGGTATTTTAATTTTACCTTGGGCAGTGCCAGCGCTAATCTCACAAATGATTTTCCGTGTTGTTTTCAATGATAACGGGTATGTGAATCAAATTTTAGGACGCATTGGTGTTAATACTATATTAGAAAACTGGGGATTACTTGGACGTAGTTTCCAAGATGCTGGATCAGGATTGCAGCGCTTGCTTTATCTTGGTGAAGATTCAATTCAATGGTTGAGCAATGAAGCAAATCCATGGTTTGTACGTATTTTCTTAATTATATTAAATATCTGGCTTGGATTTCCATTCTTTATGGCCTTGATGAGTGGTGTTATGACTTCAATTGATAAGTCTTTATATGAAGCCGCAAGCATTGATGGTGCAACAGGATTCCAACAATTCAGATTTATCACAATGCCACTTGTCTTATTTGCGACAAGTCCACTTCTGATTATGACATTTAGTGGAAACTTTAATAACTTTGGTGTTATTTACTTCATCACTGGTGGTGGCCCGGGTGGTGGCACGTACGAAACTGCCTACGCCGGCTCAACGGATATCTTGATTTCCTGGATTTATAAACTGACAACTGATCCGAATATCCGGTGGTATTCAATGGCAAGCGTCTTTAGTATTTTAATCTTCTTAATTATTGGGACATTAAGTGCGTGGAACTTTACCCAGACACGTGCCTTCAAGGAGGTTGATTAATCATGGTGGTAAGAGCGTTACTCATTTATTTAAGCTTAGTCCTTCTCTTTACCCATCAATCTCTCACAGCCGGTATTGCAGCACGTAAAGGCTATAATAAAACAAAAGCTGGGTTTATTGGTTTGATCCCTATTTTTGGATTAATTTACTATCTTAAAGTTGAAGCAATTCGACAAATTAATCCAACCGCAATTAAGAAATTACTCGGGATAAAAAATATTATTGGGACATTGGCCATCTTTGCTGAACTTGTTCTACTTGCGTTTATTGTGCTTGTTCCAATTGTTTACACGATTGGTACTAGTTTAAGTCCAACCAGTGGTATTCTAAATACAATATGGCCTACAGAGCCCAGTTTAATTAACTATAAATTTTTACTCACAGGTTCACGGGAACTTGGTGGCCGTGAATTGACAACAGACTTTGTCAATTGGTATTGGAATACACTGCAAGTTGCCTTCTTAACAATGATTGGTGCGGTCTTGTTTGTCACTGGTACTGCGTATGTCTTCGCAAGATATAAATTCAAAGGAAAGAAAGCGGGATTACTGACTATTCTAGTACTACAAATGTTCCCAACCTTCTTATCGTTAATCGCAATATTTACGTTGTTTCAAACATTTGGATTAACCAATGAACCAAAAGCACTGGTCATTATTTATGTGGCTGGTGGCATACCATTTAATATCTGGCTGATTAAGGGATACTTAATGAATATTCCTAAGGAATTAGATGAATCAGCTAAAATTGATGGCGCGAATAAGATTCAAATCTTCTTCAAAATTATTTTACCGCTTAGTGTACCGATTATTTCGTTTGTTGCGGTAACACAATTTATGGCACCATGGATGGACTATATTCTTCCCTCATTCTTAATTATAGATTCAGAAAAATGGACACTTGCTGTTGGTATATTTGATTTCATTAACGATCCTGGAGATACAAATTACCCAGCATTTGCTGCAGCAGCTATGATTGTCGCTGTTCCAATTACAATTCTCTATGTCGCGTTCCAACGTTATCTAATTGAAGGGATCACAGCTGGCGCGAATAAAGGATAATCAATCATTCACTTAGAAAAAGCCTTCCACAATTCGTGGAAGGCTTTTTCATTATTTAAAAACATAAAATTGAAAATGTTGGAGTGTGATGGTATCTTTTAAATTAATTTTTTGGTCTCTAAATATATCTGTCACACGCTTATATGCTAAGTTTTTAGGTAACGAGATAATCTGTTCTTCTGAACTGTTGTTTAGGAAAAATGTTAGTGTGTCTTTTTTAAAGATGAGTGTGTCTGTGTCGTCATTTGTCTGAATCCAGTGATAATCAACTGCGGTAAACCCATCATATTTTTTTCGTAAGGCAATTAGATGTTTTAAAAAATCAAACATGTCATGATCTTGTTTGTCTTTTTCCCAAATCATACACCGTCTGTTATCGGGATCATGTTTGCCACTAAGACCGATTTCATCACCATAGAAAATGCTTGGTGCACCAGGGAAAGTAAATAAGAATAAATACGCTAGTTTTGCAATACTTTTATCGTTACCACAGATTTCTAAAATACGTGTTGTATCATGTGAATCAACTAAATTATACATACTTTTTAAGACGTTTTTCGGATAATCTGTTAAAACTTTGTTGAGATGGATTCTAAACTCCGAGGCTGTGATGTTTTGTTGATCAATATTGGTTCCAAAGAAGTTCCAAATCGGAAATAAAATTTCATAATTCATTACTGCATCATATTGATCGCCTAATAACCATGGGTTTGAATTATCCCAATTTTCACCAACGATATACGCATTTTTTTTGACCTTTTTCACGACTTGTCTGAATTCACGCCAGAAACTATGGCTAACTTCATTGCTCACGTCTAGTCGCCATCCATCAATATCAAATTCTTTTATCCAATATGTCGCAACGTCCAGTAGATGTGCTTTCATTAATGGATCATCTGTATTCAATTTTGGCATCATAGGGGTAAACGCGAAGGTTCGATAATTTATTTCATCAGGGTGTTGGTGACAGTAAATTGATTGTGCTTTCGTAAGTTGTTCACCTGGTCTGACATCAAAGGGTAATAAAGGCTTGTCCTGATCAATAATATGGAAACAATTTACATAGTTAGACTGTTTCCCATTTTTTAACACATCTTGAAAGAATGGATGACGGAACCCACAATGGTTAAAGACTGCATCCAGCATTACTTTGATATCGCGTTTATGGGCTTCTTCTACCAATTTTTTAAATGTGTGATTATCGCCAAACGCAGGATCGATTTTTTTATAATCATTAATGTCATATTTGTGAGCTGAATCTGCATCAAAGATAGGAGTCATATAGATTCCTGTAATCCCTAAATCATCTAAATAATCAAGATGGTCAATGATTCCTTGTAAGTCGCCACCAAACCGTTGGCGATTAGAATATTTGTCTGTTTCTCCCCAGGGTAGTGTGCCTTTCGGATTGATCGATACATCACCGTTTGCGAACCGTTCAGGAAAAATTGAATACCATATTTGCTTATCAACCCATTTTGGTGCATCAAAAAGATCGGCTTGTGGCAAATAAGGAAAGTTAAAATAATTAAATAGGTTTTGTTTTTGTTTGGGTTGCTTATCTAAATCAATGATACCGTGTGCCCCATATAAATAGCGTTTGTTCACGATAAAAACATACTTCATTCGTTTATATTTTGGCTTTAGTGCAACAAAATAATGGTTGAACTGCATTGTTTCATATTCTTTAACCAACACAGTTGATGTACTTGTTTGGGCTTTCCACTCCCACGTGTCTGGATCATCGTCTTTAGGACCCCAAAAGAATGGGTCCCCATAAACGACTTCTATCTGATTAATGTTTTCTTTACTGGTTTGAACACGCAAATGAATCGTATCACGATCAGCCATATATGCAAATTTACTTTTGGCTTCATGGTAAATCATAAAATTCATCGTATCACCTACGGCCGTCTAATAAACAGTGTCACACCAGCGCCAATTAACGCAACGCCAACAACAATTCCACCAATAATAAGGTAGAGATTAACACCATTTGCATCTGTGATTGGTTCCTCTGGTGTATCCTCAACAACCACTGGCCATTCAGCACCACTCGCAAGGACATACATAATCAAGGTTTCATTTGGTCTGATTGTGGTCGTCCCTTCTAATAACTCAATGGTATCTAATCCAGCTTGGTCTTGATTGGCAACTAAATTCCATGTTTGACCTTGTAAGTCAACACTGCGTTGAACCACTGAATTATTGTGAACAACTAAGGTGTATTCCCACGGACTCTCATCATCGTAAATCATATAAGTCACAATGCCACGATCATCTGGTAAGAAAAAGAGTTTCTCATTTAATGTATCCAGCGAATCGTAACTAAAGACATTGATATTGCGTCTAATTTCGATTAACCCCTTATAATAATTAAAGACATCTAAATTATCCACTTTCCATTGCCAATCGATTTGATTGGTCTGATCTGGTGAACGATAACTATTATGATCATAACTCAAACTGTCATCACATTCACCTTGTGGTTCATCATTAATCACTGTACATGGTTTAGACCGCATTAATTCCACACCGGCATGTAAAAATGGAATACCGTTGCTTGTTAATACAATCGCATTCGCCTGTTTTTGCATGTTTTTAATCTGTTCGTAAGTAACATCATCTCCAGTCGATAACATTAATTTATCATACAATACATTATTATCATGTGCTGTTGTATAATTAACTGTTTGATTAGGATTG
>JAIPGE010000057.1 GCA_021736285.1 Candidatus Izemoplasma sp. | reverse complement strand
TCAAGAGATAATCGATAAATTACAACAGTTAACCCGTAAAGTTGTGAATCGCTTGCAAAATGACTTAAGTGTCGCCAAAACAATTATGATTCAAGTTAGATACTATGATTTCACACAAATCACAAGAAGTTATACATTAGAACGTCATAGCGATAATTTTTATGATATTTATGCAGTCGTTGAACGTCTATATGATGAGAACCAGACCGATAAGCCAGTGCGTTTACTCGGCGTTAGTGTGTCCAACTTAATGGATGCTAAAGACCATATTGAACAATTAAGTATCTATGACCTCAACAAAGATTTAACCAAAGACGAACAAGTCTTAAAAATTATTCATTCGATTAATGACACATATGGTCAAGAACTCATTCATAAAGGCAGTAGAAGGAAAAACACCGATAAGAAGCATGAAAATTAATTGATATAGTCACACTATTATGGTAAAATTTAGATAATGATAGATACAAATCATTGATATGGTAAGAGATGGAGGAGTTATAATGCGTAAAGTACTAATTATAATAGGGGTATTTGTATTATCACTTGGCCTATATGGCTGTCAGGAGGAAGGTTCAACACTCACCGCACCAACATTTGTTGGGTTTACGGTAGACAATCAACCACCTGTTGAAGATGGGACGTTAAAAACGTTCTATAAAGAAAAACAGGAACAAACGTTGATTAAAGTTGAAATGACCAATCCAGATAATGTCTTAATTAAGTCAATTGTTGTGAATGGGTATAAGTATCATTCAACCCGTTTTACAGATGCTTCAACGGCAACGTTGAAGGTTTTTCCGATGAACGCAGGATCAACATTAGGTGAAACAGAGTACACGATTGATGAGATTACTTATATGGATGGCGATACTGAAAAAGCAGTACGTAACTTTGATGACAATGCGTTTATAATATATGTGTATAAAGGGGAACCTTCAATCGTTCGTGAAAATTATACCGTTAGTCAAAATATGATTAGCGTTGATTTTAATATTCAGGATACTGATCAAGTTATTATTGACAACACCCTGAAAGCGAAACTCTTTTCTGGTGATACCTTAATCGAAGAACAAGACTTAAGTACAGGACTTGTGACTGTGACGTTTGATGAACTTTTATCAAACAAACAATACGAATTAAAAGTGCAATCATCTTATAATTTAGATAATAACCAAGGAACACAATCGAATATCGTTATGTTTACCGGAACCTTTGAAACCGTTGGTAAAGGATTGCCAAGTGCAACGATTGCCAATGTCAATGTCAATGACACATCGGTTATATTTGATGTGAATTTTGTTGATGAAGATGAAGTTTTAATTGATAGCGGATTACGTGTTGGTGTCTTTAACGAAGACGGGACACTCTTTAAAGATGTCGGATTAAGTGGCTCTACAGAAGGCATTACGATTGATGAACTACTGAATGATACATCCTATTCAATTAAAGTACTAGCCGATTATGACTTAAAAGATGGGTCTGGTGTATTAACCGATAAAGTCCTCGCAACAACAGCGTTTGTGACACTTCCTCAGGCAGTACCACAACCATCGTTAACCAATATGCTTGTTGCTGAGAATACCATTAGTTTTAATGTTGCACTAGATGATCCCAATGACTTAATTTTTGAAAATACGCTTGAAGCGAATCTTTACTTTGAAGGCGTTTATGTCGACACAGTTGATTTAGAACAATACAGTGTTGGGTTTGATGTTGTCAATGTTTTTGCCAATACAGAATTTACAATTGAAATAATTGGAGATTATGATTTGAATGATGGCAAAGGTGTTATCGCAGATCAAATTATTTACACAGAAACGTTCTCAACACTTGAGAAAGCTGCGCCATCGATTAGTGTTCTTGATACAGAGGTTACACAAGGTTATGTGACGTTAAACTTTGAAGTAGACGATCCAAATGAAACGTTAACCAGTGCGATGAAAGCTTATTTATATCAAGGTAATACATTGGTAAAAACAATTCAATTCAATGCCACAGAAACCAGCATCATTTTTGATTATCCAACAGTCTTTACAGAAGAATATTATATTGAAATTGAAGCTGATTATAACTTAAGCGATGGCAGTGGTCGTAAAACAGATCAGTTGCTTTATCGTGGGGTTATTGTGACTGGTGAGAAAAAAGCACCAATTGCTGAATTTAGTGATGCATCTAGTGACACATCATCGATTGATATGACGGTCACAATTATTGATGCCGACAATACCATTGTTGATAACACACTATTTTTAGATGTGTATTTAGAAGGGACATTATTAGAAAGTATCACATTGATTAATGGGGGTAACACACTCACAATCGATACCTTGCTTTCGAACAATGCCTATGAATTTGAAGTTCGTGTGAACTATGATTTAAATGATTCAAGTGGTGTCTTAACTGATCAAATTTTAAGTACCACCTTATATAACACACTCGCTAAAACAAAACCTTCAGGACAATTTGGAGAAACAGTTGATCGAACCACCACCGCAATAACCTTTGATGCGTTTGTAAGTGATCCCGATGCTGTTATCATTGATAATAGTATCATGGTGGAATTACTGTTAGATGGTGTGGTTGTTGATACAGTAACACTCACAACACTTGATACCTATGATGAAACATTTGCCACACTTTTATCAAATATTAAATATGGACTGAAGTTATATGCCGATTATGATCTCAATGATGGAAACGGTGTTATAGCGAATGTCTTACTCGCAGAAATTAGTCCAACAACCGTTGCCAAACAACCACCAAGTGCCACAATAGAATATCTAGATATCAACTTTGATGATCCAAACAATGTCTTTAATATTGAATTTGGTACAAAAGTAACAGATCTAGATAGTGTGAGTACAGGTGGCTTAGAAGCACGCTTGTTATTGTATGATGACGTTGTAGCAAACGTTGTAGCAACTCAACCATTAAGCGTTGGAAATAATTCAGGATTAACATTTGGAGATATTGATTTATTAACAAATCAACGGTATTTCATTCAAATTGTAGCGGATTATGATTTAAATGACACATTAACAATAGTTAGCGAACAAGAAATTCTATATCAGTCTTTCATCACATCTGAACTTGATGCACCAGAAGCCTTTATTGAAAATGTAATTGCAACCAACAGTAGCATCACCTTTGATGTGACAGTCTATGATGATGAAGATGTTATTACAAATAACTTAGAAGCAGTCCTTTATCAAGACGATACGTTAATTGATTCATTACCACTTGTTGTTGGCAGCAATACAAATAAGCAATTTACAAATTTAGACTCATCATCTACGTATGAACTTATTATTGAAACCGACTATAACTTAAATGATGATGAAGCTGAACGTTTTGATATTATGCTTGATGCAGAAGACGTCGATACTGAAACGAATGCAATTCCAACAGCTTCTATTACAAATATTACACCATCACAAGAGACACTCGACTTTGAAGTATTAATCACTGATGATGATAGTGTCAGCAGCAATTTACAAGTAGGTATTTATGATGAAAGTGATACATTAGTAGGGTCATTACAATCGTTAACTGTGGGAACCAACACACTATCATATACATCACTATTGAGTGATCATACCTACACGATAAAAGTAACAGGAGACTACGATTTAGATGATGGTGTCACCGTTGAAACAAATGCATCACTCGCAACTGATACTGGCATAACATTAGCAAAACAAACACCATCAATCACAATTACAAACACTGTCATCACAGAAAATAGTGTTACCTTTGACTTTGCCTATGACGATATTGATAGTGTATTAACCAATACAACATTAAAAGCAGCGTTGGTTGTGGACGGTACTGTTCAAGCACAAAAAAATATTACAACAGATCACATTTACTTTGACATTTCAGGTATGCTTGCTGATTATGAATTTGTGATTCAAATTACAGGAGATTATAACTTAGATGATGGTGCAGGCATTGTTACTGCAGGAACTTTACATGAAGAAACACTAAGCACACTGGCTTATACCATCCCTACAGCAGATATTACAGCTATTGACGTCACCCAACAAGGTATTGTTGTTGATGTCACTATAAATGATTCAGACAATGTGATTACGAATAATTTACTGATTAAACTATACGATAACACAGAAACTGAAATTGGAAGTGAAGTATTAACAAGTGATACCAATACGGTTACCTTTGCTACTGTCGCCAATTACGGTGAAGCGTACTCTGTTGTTGTTTTAGCAGATTATAACTTACTAGATGGTGAAGGAGCACATGCCGCTGTTACATTAGCTGAAGGACTATTCACCGTACAAAATAAATTAAAACCAGAAGTTTTGGTTGAAAACGAAGTCGTGACTCACGATAGTATTACGTTTGATGTCACCATCTTTGATGATGACTTGGTCATCAATGGCACAACAGAAGCAATTCTTTATAAAAATGGTGTTGTAGATAGTACTTTCACCATCGCAACATTGAGTGAAACGGTATCATTTACTGGATTGTTGTCTGGTGTAAATTACACAGTTATCATTGAAACAGATTATGATAATGGTGATGGTAATGGAACATACACTGATTATGCAATGGCAACTGAAACATATACCACAGATACCTATACTGTCCCAAGTGCAACAGTTACGGTTGATGGGGCAACAGAAACAACAATTAGCACCACAATTGTGGTCACTGATGTAGATGGTATTACAACAGCACTGAATGCAAAAATTTATGATGGGGTGACACTCATTGATACACAATTATTAAGTGTTGGAACGAATAGTGTCACGTTTTCACCGCCTTATACGAACACCGAATATCGCATTGTTGTTGAAGCAACATATGATCTCAATGAAGGTGTTGGTGTTGAAACAAATGACCTTGTAGAAACGACTTCAACCACATTGACCTATGATATCCCAACAGCGGCTATTACAGTTGATGAATTATTAGTTAATCAAATTGATATGACAATTGAATTGACTGATTTAGACGGTGTCATTACCGGTAATAGAATTGTAGAAATATATTATGATGGTACATTGGTTGATTCAAGTGTACTTGTTACTGGAACAAACACCGTATCATTCACAGGACTTTATGCTGAAACAACCTATGATATTGAAGTAAGTGTTGATTATAATCTCAGTGATAACACGGGCCTTCAAGCAGGTGAAGTCATTACGACAACAAGCCAAACGACACCAAGTTTAGATATTATTACAATCGAAAATGAAACAATTGATAAAGTCTCTAATACACTCGATGTCGTGGTCGATGATCCTAACGAGATGATTACAGGTGATAAATTAACGGCAACCTTATATCAAGGAACCACAACCGTTGATACATATATTATTAGTAAAACAACGCCAACAACCGTTGACATGTTAAACTTACTAAGTGGATTTGACTACCGCTTAGAAATTTCAGGAGATTATATGACTGGGGCAGGTTCAGTGACCAGTGTTATCTATACTCACGAGTTTACAACACTTGAAATGTTGATACCAACTGTCACTATTGAAAGTCCAACGACTTGGACTTCAACACCTGATTTGACCCTTGACGTTACCATTGGAACAGATGATGATAATGTTGCGAATGACACGGAATGGAATGCGTTATTGTATCAAGACGGTGTACTCGTAAGCACAGTTGATATAGATGCTGCTGCGGGTGTAAATCCTGAAGGATTAACCACAACGATTACATTCACAGGATATGACCACACAGATGGTAGTTCGTACACAGTTGTTGTTCAAGCACTTGCTGATCTAAATGATGTGGCTAATCAAGGTGAAGTCATTACTGACTTTGGTTCTCGAACATTTATTGACGCAGGAAACTAAACCTAAATTAAAAGAACTCCCCTTCTATCGGGAGTTCTTTTTTTGTTATAAAACATTTTTTTTCGTAATGTGTGATGTGGTATGGAATGTTACGGGGTTGTTTTGATCAAATAATTCTAAGAATTTAACAACTTCGTTGGTGATTTTAGTTGGAGTTGAAGCACCACTTGTCACACTAACTTTTTTAACATTGGTTAAGCGATTGATGTCTAAATCAGCGAGTGTTTCAATCACAATGGCTGGGATGTTTGCTTCTTTTTCTGAAACCTCAGCGAGTTTCTTTGTATTGTTTGAAAGATGATCCCCCACAACAATACACAAATCCACATCTTTATCTTGATTTATAACGGCTTCTTGACGTGATCTTGTTGCGTCACATATCTCATCAATCAACTGAATATTAGGATATTTGTCTAAGGCTGATTGATGAATCCGGTAGACATCATAAAAACTCATTGTGGTTTGATTGGTAAGCGCAACTTTTTCAAAAGCGGGTAATGCATCTAACTCTGCCTCATCTTCAATTAAATACACATCATCACTAATACTTCGGGCAGCTTCACTTTCAGGGTGCCCCTTTTTGCCGATATAGATAATGGTATATCCATCAGATAAATATTCTTCAATGACATCAAATGACTTTCTAACATCAGAACAAGTGGTATCAACAATGTCAAGGTGTTTCGCCTTGGCTTTTTGAATAACATCATCACTGACACCATGTGCGGTAAAGATAACGGTCCCTTCTTCAATATGATCAAGTAATTCTAATCGTGTTCGAAAAGGGTTATGCAAGATTCTAATGCCTTTCTCAGCAAAAAAATCATTAACTTTTTTATTATGAATAAGCATTCCAAGTAGATAGATAGGCTGTGTTTGTTGGGACAAATCAAGTTGTTTTATCATTTTAATCGCATTCACAACACCATGACAATATCCACGGGGAATGAGTTTTTGTATTTCCATCTTTTTGCCTCCTTTAATTCTATTATAACTTATACTCGTTTAATTTGGAAAACATCTTGCTTTATAGTATAATTTTTGTGAGAGGTGAAACACACATGAATGTAGAAAAACCATTTATTAAAAACGCAATCGAGCATCTTGGGTTTAAAGAATTCACAGAAATCCAAAATAAAATTATTCCAATCATCCGTAATAAAGATGATGTGATTGGATGTAGTCAAACAGGAACTGGCAAGACACATGCATTTTTAATTCCTATTTTTGAGATGATTGATCCAAGTAAACAAGAAGTACAAGTTGTTATTACAACACCAACTAGAGAACTTGCAAATCAAATTTATAAAGCCGCTACTCAAATGGGGGATTTTGCGAGAGATTATATTGATATTAGACGATTTGTCGGAGGGCGAGATAAAAACAAAGAAATGGAACGCTTAGAGAAAAAGCAACCAATGATTGTAATTGGGACACCAGGTAAATTACATGATCTCGTGTTACAAGAACGGGTGCTTAATATTCATACCGCGCAAACATTTATTATTGATGAAGCAGATATGACAATGGATCAAGGATTTTTTAACTTGGTTATTGATTTAACACAAACACTGAAAAAAGACACTCAGTTTTGTGTTTTTAGCGCGACTATCCCTGAACAGATGCGTCCATCTTTAAGAAAAATGATGGCATCACCAAAAGAAATTTTCATTACACCAAGACAATTATCAAATTTAAATATAGAACATGTTTTTGTGCCGATTAAAAGCAAACATCCAAAAGATGTGCTGCTTCAAATCTTAAGTACAATGAAACCGTATATTGCATTGATATTTTGTAACACCAAAGAGACAGTTGATGAAGTCACAAACTTTTTATACAGTCAAGGCAAAAATGTTGCTAAACTCCATGGAGATATGCCGTCACGACAAAGAAAACGCGTGATGCAACAAGCAAATCAAGCTAAATTCCAGTATATCGTTGCTTCAGATATTGCAAGTCGCGGGATTGATATTGATGGCGTGAGTCATGTGATTAATTATGAATTGCCTTATGATATGGAATTTTATATTCATCGTACCGGACGTACCGGACGCGCGAATTATGAAGGATTGGCGATTAGTCTCTACCGCACAGAAGACGATGCCTATATCGATTATTTGGAAGATAAAGGTATTGAAATCACCTATAAAGAAGTTCGTGATGGTGAGTTCATCGAAAGACGGGAGCGCAAAGAACGGGGTAAACGCGAACGCATCAGAAGAGGAGACAACAAA
>JAIPGE010000056.1 GCA_021736285.1 Candidatus Izemoplasma sp. | reverse complement strand
TGTCACCCGACAGATGCCGCCAACAACAACATATACGATTGTTGGTATGACCAAATACGGAGCACGCAGTTGGAATGAAAACCTCTATTTTCATAATGATTTTTTAACTGATCAAGAGACAGTGGCGAAATCATATTTTGGCAGCAATTATGGGGCAAATTATGTGCAATTAGAAGTTGAAGCCAGTGACACCGTAAATGACCGCAAGATAAATCTGTCATTCCATGGCAAAGTTGTCATGGATGATACATTATCTGATAATGAGATCATTGTACCTGTTGATATTGGTCAAGAGCTTGCTTACGGCCTTCAAATGGATCCAGAGGTAACGCCTGATTGGACTGATGATGTCACCTTTCAACTCTTATCAAAAACCAATTTTTATGATGATGAAATGTCGATTACACTGCTTGTAGAAAATGACGAAGACGAAGAAATTATGGAACAAAGAACTTATGTCAGTGAAGCAATATATAACGCATTAATTCCTGATGAATATTACCAAATTAGTGTTATGGTAGAAGACAGTTATGATGCGACAATCGTGATGACTCAATTAGAATTACAAGGATATAACACAATCTATCCATCAGATGTCACCGATATGTATGGTCAGATTATTCAATTGATTCAAACCATTTATTTTGGTTTCTTAATGGGATTCTTGATGGTCATTATTTACTTTATTAGTTATATTGTGTTAAGAAATGTACAAAATGCGAAGAAAAAAGATTATCTGGTTTTTAGAAGCATTGGGGCAAGTAAAAAAGCCTTGAACAGAGTCACCATTTTTGAACTGATTATGACAATGATTTTGGCTTATGTACTTACTGTCGGGTTCTTTATTCTAAACCAGTATATCAACACATTTATCCCGAATTATCTCAGATACTTCAAGTGGACAACATACCTTGCAATCTTTACCATTCTAGTATTACTTGCGGTCTTACTGGGTAATCGTTTTAACAAAAAAATCTTTAGTCGTTCTGTCATAACGGCACTCAAACAGGAATAGGTGAATAACATGATAAAATTAAATCATTTACATAAGTATTATAACAAAAATAAACAAAATGAAATCCATGTTATTGATGATGCCGATATTACCTTACCAAGTAAGGGGCTCGTTATGCTTGTTGGTCCAAGTGGAAGTGGAAAGACGACATTATTGAATGTATTAGGCGGACTTGATAAAGTCAATAGCGGATCAATTGAATTTGGTGATACCGTTATTGAAAAATATAAAACAACAACATGGGATATGATTCGAAACCGTGAAGTTGGCTACATTTTTCAAAACTATAATTTATTAAAAAACTTAACCGTTTATGATAATATTGCTTTAACATTAAATATGATTGGGATTTATGACCAAGCAGAAATCGATAACCGGATTGACTACATCTTAGATGCGATGGGGATGATTAATTACCGTAAACGCAAAGCTGCCCAACTTTCAGGTGGGCAACAACAACGCGTTGCCATCGCAAGAGCACTTGCCAAAAATCCAAGTGTTATTATCGCTGATGAACCTACCGGAAACCTAGACAGTAAAAACACACAAGATATTATGAACATCATTAAAAGTATCTCGTTTAATAAACTTGTTGTTTTGGTCACACATGAAGAAGGATTGGCGAGTCAATATGCAGACCGAATTATTCGTTTAAAAGATGGCGCAATCGTTGAAGACATCAAACACAACGCAACCGGTGCCCATGCGATTAAGCATGATACCGACATCTACTTAAAAGACCTAAAACAACGCAGTACATTATCAGATGATCATCTTTCTGTCTCAAGTTATTTTGATGAAGCCGTTGAAGATGACATTCAAGTACGTTTAATCGCTAAGAATAAAACACTTTATATTGACGTTCAATCAAAAGTATATGACAAGTTAAACTTAATCGACAAAGACAGTGAAGTCCGTATTTTTAATGAACACTTTGTCGCTGATGAAATGAGTCCATTCAATGAAGAAGCCTTCGATCTAGACAGTGTTATTACAGACGAAAAAGACACCGTAAAACACAGTGTCATCACCGTTAAAGATAGTTTAAAAATGGCGCTTAAACGCTTAAAAGATACCTCGCGCTTAGGCAAGTTATTTTATCTGGGGTTTGCCCTTGGTGCGATATTAATTGCCCTTGCGGTAGGGATGTTAAGTGGGATATTCAGAATTCAACCAGAAACGTTTGTCAATAACCCTGTAGAAACCGTCTCATTTCGGCCGAACGATTTAACTTATAATGAGGTATTAGATCTTGCTGATAGTCCGGATATTAACTATCTATATTATACAAAGAACGCAATGATCAGTGTTGTCTTACCAACCATTTATCAAGGCAGTTCAACGACTCAAAACTTAAGTCGACAAATTGTCTATAGTGATTATTTAGATCCCGATGATATTATCATGGGACGCGCAGTAAGTGCACCAAATGAGTTTGTTATCAATAAATACATTGCTGAACAACTTTTAAGAAATTCCAATATGAATTATATTGGCATCACAAATTTAGAAGATTTACTCAGTTTAAATTATCATGTTACACTTCAACAATTCACCTACGATATGAAACTCGTTGGTATTGCTGATAGTGACAATCCAGTCATCTATATGAAAGAAGAAACTGCAATTATGGTTGATAGTGAGATTGGTGTTTATGAATTATTTGCAGATGATATCACTCAAACCAGCGGGGATCCTTTATCCTCAGGCTCAGTATGGGTTCATGAAGATATGAATTACAATTTACCAACCATTACTTTTGGGACATCAACATATGATGTGGTTGGTACCTATAGCGGTGAGAACCTACCAATCACAATTACTTCGTTAGACACATTGAAAGAAGCCCTTTATAATAAACAACACACCAGTCCTTATGCCCTTGTTTTTCTGCATTCAAATGATGTCAGTGCGACACTTGAGCGGCTGACAGATGCCGGGGTAGAGCCAACATCAACCTATGAAGAAGATTTATCAAATTATCGATCACAACGATGGGATGACACTTTACCAACCATTATCTTTACCTTTGTCGTGTTGGGTGCAAGTGCAATTAGTTACTTCTTTATCATTCGTTCAAGTCTCCTATCACGAATTTATGAAATCAGTGTTTACCGTGCTCTTGGGGTTTCAAAAGGTGATATTAGGAAAATATTTGTTACAGAAATCGCCTTAATCACAACGTTTACATCACTTATAGGCTATCTTGGAATGAGTTTTGTCTTATATCGAATTCAGTTGTTAAGTGAAAACTATATGGATTTAATATACATTTCACCACTTAGTATTATTGGTGGCGTTGTGTTAATCTACTTGGTTAACACCTTAAGTGGATTGATTCCTGTCACTAATTTACTCCGTAGAACACCAGCCGAAATTTTAAGTAAATATGATTTTTAAGATTTAAAATGTACGCATTACGCGTACATTTTTTTGTGTAAAAAGACTAAAAGGTATGCTATAATGTGGTTGGGTGAGTGCAATGATTGAACATGTCTATATTAATAATTATAAAGCCTTTAAAAAAGAGAATATTCCGCTGGAAAGAAATACACTTTTAGTTGGAACAAATCATTCGGGTAAAACAACAGTGTTAGAAGCGCTAGATCTTTTTTTTAACAATGTTATGCGTTATGATTTCATCATTGATAAAAAACAACCGGTTATTATTGAAATTCAAATCAATGACAATCGTTACCGTAAAACATATGCTCCACCCTATTTTAAATTAAACTTTAATGCATCGATTGGAGACATGTCAAAGATTGATGATTATGCCTATTTATATGTGCCTAAATATATCAATATATCAACATTGCTCAACGATATATTGAGTGTGAATATGACACAATCACTTTCTAATGATACCAAACGTAAACTCAGTCAAACCGCTGACTACATCGATGGTATAAAACACAATGTAACATATTCTTTTTATTCACATCACACAAATTATCAACTAAACATTAAAAAACCACAGCATATGAACAAACACGATATCATTAAAGCAATCCGTAATGTTACCCATAACAAAACAATTATTGGCATTGACAACTTTGAACAAAACTTTGATTTAGATCATATAAAACACCTTCATCAAGATATTTTTCAAACCATCGTCGCAACCACAAGTGAAACGATTATCCAACAAACCGATGCGTTTGTTTCACAACTTTTAACAGGGGACAAACACCGTGATTTTGAAGTCATTCAAAAACGCGTCAACAAAACGCAAAAAGCCTACCTATTGGTTGAAGGAAAATATGATGTTGGTTGGTTCGAAAAAGGATTGGAATTATTAAATCTTGATCGCGACTATACTGTCTTACCTTGTGGAGGATACGGCAACATTCAGTATGTGAAAGAACAACTTGATAAAGAAAACATCCCATCAATTGTCGTGACCGATGGCGACACATTAAGTCCGAGTTCACTGAAGCGTGATATCATTGAAATGTATGCCGATACCCGTTTCATCAATAGCACCTTTAATGCCAATCTAAAAACAATGCCATCTTCAAAATATCAATTTTTTAAACATATCAATGAAAAAGATGATGTGATAAAACATGTCTTAAGCAAATGGGCCAAAAATCATCTTACCAAACAAAACCCATTTGTTAAAGAACTCAAACAACTTATTAAAGAAAGGAATGGATCATGAAATTTTATATTAAACAAAAAGTTTTTTCATTAAAAGACAATTTTAGTGTTTACAATGACAGTGAAAACACAGTTTATACTGTCGAAGGTAAGTTCTTTTCACTAAAAAATAAACTTACCTTAAAAACACCGTCAGGTGAGGATGTGCTTTATAGTGAAAAGAAAGTATTTAGTCTCCGACCAACATATTTCATCTATGACTTAAATGGCACACAGATTGCGAAAATCAGACAACGATTTTCATTTAGACCAAAATTTGATGTATCAATCTACCATGACTCACTTACTGTTCAAGGTAGCTTATTTGCCCATAGTTTTACTGTTGAGTCAGAGCGAGGGATTGAAGCTAGTGTCACCAAAAAAATAATTTCGTTTGGTGATTCATATGAAATTGATATCCAAGCACCAGATAACCAAGAGATATATCTTTTTTTAGTCATTGTCTTGGATCAAGTATTACACGAACAACAAAACAAAAGAAATCATTAGTTAATCAGACACGAGGTGTGTCATGAAACAAATTCGAATTAGTGTCAAAGAACTGGTCACTTTCATTCACCGTGGGGGTGACTTAACCAATGAGTTTAAAAGCAATGCCCGAGCTAAACAGGGGACAGAACTACATACCTTTCTACAAGAACAATATCGTGAAACAGACGACAAAGAAGTATCTGTCAAAACGTTGGTTGAAAAAGAAGATTATGAAATCACACTATCAGGTCGTATTGATGGTGTGCTTTTGCGTGAAGGCACTGTCATTATTGAAGAAATCAAAAGCACCTCAGTCGCCTTAGAATTGATTGATGAAACTAGTCGACCAGAACATTTAGCACAAGCAAGAATGTATGCCTATATGTATTTAAAAACACGCAAACAACGGTCTATCACAGTCTATCTAACCTATATTCATACCCAATCTAAACACGTAAAAATCATTAAAAAACGCTATAATCAAACCCAATTAAAACGCTTTTTCAATGACACAATTGATGCCTATATAACCTGGTTAGAAATTTATGAAACACACCAAGCAAAACGCCAATCATCAATCGAAGGTTTGACCTTTCCTTTTTCAGATTACCGTGAAGGACAATATACATTTATGGGCGCAATTTATCAAACATTAATTCAAAAAGATATCTTATATTCAATTGCCCCCACAGGTATTGGTAAAACCGTTGCGGCACTATTTTCTAGTTTGAAAACACTTGATAAAGAAACCGATAAAATCTTCTATTTAACAGCGAAAAACCAAGGTAAACAAATTGTGATTGATACTGTCAATTTATTAAAAACACATGGCCTTATTACAAAAAGTGTCGTTCTCCATTCAAAAGAAGCGATGTGTTTAATGGACAAAGTAGATTGTGATCCAGATATCTGCCCTTATGCCAAAGGCTATTTTGAACGTGAAAAAGCCGCACTTGAAGATATTTTCGTACATGACGATGTGTATGAACAAACATTGATTAAACAATATGGAGAATTCCATACAATATGTCCCCATGAATTCAGTTTGTCAATTTCAAATTATTCGGACATCATAATTTGTGATTATAATTACGCATTTGATCCAAGGGTTCATTTAATTCGCTATTTTGAAGAAAATTTTTACACACCAAAACTTTTAATTGACGAAGCCCATAATATGGTTGACCGGTCACGAAACATGTATTCAGCAACCTTAAGTGAACAGTCGTTAATCAATTTAAGACAAGCAGTCGCTGGGTTTAAAGGCACAATTCATGCAGCATTAAATGCGGTCATTGGAAATGTAAATACCTTGAAAGAAACGCATCAACTTATTAAAAATCCGTTTTATTACCAGTCAGAAAATGACATCGAATTGATTGAAAAGATTGATTTTTTGATTGTTCAACTTGAAAAGATATTAGTTGAAAATAAGAAATTTAAAACCCGTAAAGATGTCTTAGATGTGTATTTTGAATTAATGCAGTATCGTCGTATTAGTGAATTCTTTAATGAACATTACAAACTCTTTATTGAATATCAAAACGCATTCATATCCATTACACAACGCTGTTTTAATGCGTCACAGTTTATTGCTGAAATCATTGAGTATCAAACCGATGGCGCAATTCTTTTTAGTGCTACGTTAGAACCCATTGATTATTACGTTAAACTGATCACCAATGGACAGGGAAAAACAATTCAAATTCCGTCGCCTTTTGATCCTTTATGTCTTGGCCTTTTTGTTGAAGGCTCAACTTCAACACGGTATCGTGATCGCGACTTAAGTATCAATAAAATTATCGATACAATTTATGCTATGTTAGAAGCGAAACACGGGAACTATATTGCCTTTTTCCCATCATATGCCTATATGAATAAAGTATTAGAATTGTTTGACCAAAGCCAATATCATGTAGTGATCCAAGAACCGCGAATGCGGTACAATGAACGCATTGAGTTATTGCAATCATTTCAACAAGACAGTGACACATCAACCGTTGGTTTTTTTGTCCTTGGCGGTAGTTTTTCTGAAGGTATTGATTATGTCGGTGATTTACTACATGGTGTCTTAATTGTTGGTGTTGCTTTGCCGATGTTTAATCAAGAAAATGAGTTGTTACGAAGTTATTTTGAGAGCCATCATGAAAACGGATTTCACTATGCCTATACTTACCCTGGAATGAATAAAGTCATACAAGCTGTTGGTCGTGTCATCAGACAAGATGAAGACAAAGGCATTGCCATTCTCTTTGATGACAGATATTTACACCACACTTACCAACAATTATTCCCCAAACATTGGTCGCACAACACAACGATTCCCCACAATGACTATATAATCAATTATCTAAAAGCATTTTGGAAAACCGATGATGATGAGAGTGAACAATAGATACCTAAAAAAACACCACATATCGTAGTGTTTTCGGTTGATAAAGCAATGCAAAAGCATTAGTTAAAAATTGATTCAAAGGACATGTGATGAAATAATTTTATCCAGTTCTCGTACATTGACACCTTTTTTAAGATGGAGTTTAAAAACACCTAGACGTGTCCAAATTTCCATCTCACCAAGGTCAAATACACCAAATGCGTTTTCACTCGAATACATCACAATCGACTTAAATGGAATGGTATACAGTTCCATTTTCTTACCGGTAATGCCTTGTTTATCACCAATCACAAATCGATAGTTTGTAACAATCGCAAAGTCACGTAAGGTCTTATAACATGCTTCGATGTGTTCGCCTTCAATCAGTAATTCTTCTAACTCTTTGGGTGGTTTTGTTTCTCTAATAAAAGTAAACTCAAGTCCGTTTCTAATATCTTCCATAATGACCTCCTTACATCTATTTTAGCAAATTACAATTGGTTTTACCACAAGAAAATATCTTGTAAATCGAAAAATGTATTGTATAATAAGAATAAGTGAATGTGAATGATTGATTAGG
>JAIPGE010000055.1 GCA_021736285.1 Candidatus Izemoplasma sp. | reverse complement strand
AACTTTTTTAATTTTTCAACAGCTTTGTCTAAATCTAAATCAGGATGATTTCCTGTCTTCCATTGGGCCAACACTTCTTTGCGAAGTGTTAAAAATTCATCTAACGGTATTTTCTTATTGGTTACCATGATAACTCCTTACATTAAGTATTGTTTCATTAGTTTTAAGGCAATCTTTGGATATTTTTGACTTAACAATCCCATTGCTGCTAAAATGTATGATCGATCAATTAAAATGGATGGGTTTGTTGGTCTTAATTCAAGTGCTTTGTTCGACTTTTTATTAACTTGGTTTAAAATGCGTTTTGCTTCTTTATGATTAATGAGCACACCACCTGTGCCAATCACATATTGAATTCCTGTTAAATCTTTCCCTGTTTGGTAATACATATCCCCAAGTGGTGTGTGAACAACTTCAACATGGCCAACATGACGACTAACAGATACATCACAACAGATTTTTGCAATTGCTTTATCAAATTCTTCTTCGTCTTTGGTTTCAGGTAGAAAATCAACTTGGCGACTACGTCGATTGAGTGATTCTTCAATATTGTGGTCACAACTGTCATCTACCTCAAAATATTTTTTAAATTCATAATTACTGACCAAACTCAACAACGCTCGCGCACTATAACGCATTCCTAAATCACCTTCAACGGTGCGTTTGGCAAATGGTTCTTCTAATCCTTTTAAAATTACTTCTGTCCGTTTCGGAAATCCTTCACCGATGGTGTGTACATCTGTGGTTGCACCACCGATATCAATCACAATTAATTCGCCATATCCTTCTTCATCTTCATACCCATTGGATAACAATTCTGCGGCTTTCAATACCGCTTCTGGGGTTGGCATGATGATATCCCCAATTTTTTCAGCTGCTTTTGAGATGCCTTTGGCATCGATGATTTGATCAATAAAGATCCGTCTAATTTGTTCTTTTGCTTCTTTTACATCAAGTTTTTTAAGTTTTGGCATAACGTTTGCGACAAAATAATATTCTAACGTTGAATCTTCAAAGATTTCTTCAATCTCGTCATATGCATCTTTATTGCCGGCAACAATAATTGGTACTTTAACATTAATCTCTTTTAATTTTTTAGCATTATGGATAATACATTCTTTATTGCCGCCATCAGTTCCACCGGCAAGTAAGATAATGTCAATTTCCTTATCATTTAATGCTTTAGCTTCACGTTTTGTCATGTGGTGAGTATAAACCGCATCGACGATCGCTCCCGCTCCCAAACATGCACGTTTTGCAGCTTCAACTGTCAGTTCTTCAACTAACCCTATGGCAGCCATTTTTAGTCCACCAGCAGCACTACTACATGCTGAAACACCAGCAATCTCACTGATTCCTGGATGGTCATCCATTAAATGTTTAAATGCGCGGTCATATCCTTCTAAAACATTTGTTTCGACAGTTGTTGGTGCTTTTGCAGTGCCTATTATGTATTCATTCTCTAAGTCAACTGCGGTTAATTTAGTATATGTAGATCCAAAATCAACAAGTAGATAAGGTTTCACTAGCTACCAATATCCTCTCTTAAATCCTCAAGGGCATCTTCAATTTTTTGCCCTGGTCCATACACCCGATCAAATCCCATATTGAAAAACGTTTGTTGTACTTCATTAAAATCTTGTTTTCCAACAACAATATTGCCACCAACATATAATTTCACATGACCAATACCGGCTTCTTCACATTTCTCTTTCATAAATTTGCAATCCATTTCACCATGTCCATATAAACTTGAGACCAAAATTGCTTCTGCGTCAGTTTCAATAGCGGCATCTATGAAATCTTCTTGTGTTGATAAGACACCAATATTCACCACATTGTATCCATTGTTTGATAGTACATAATCAATAATCTTATTTCCAACAGCATGAACATCTGCTCCGATGACTCCGATTACGACAGTTTTCATCTAGTATATTCTCCTTTGTTATTGTAAAAAGGATGATCGCTCATAAGCTTTCATCCTTTATTTTGAGTTAATTGAAATAAAGGTCGTTTTTTGTATAAAAACGGCGACAGATTTTACAACTTTTTTGGTTGTTGTAAAAATTTTTTTCCATCATTTTCGACCTCAGTCTGAAACTTAGTTGTCTAATTCACATTTCTTATTATACATCGATTAGAATAGAAATCAAGGGTTTTTCAACATTATTTGTAAGCGCTTTTATATATTTTATATTTTCATTGTTTTTTACATCAAAAAAGAGCACCAAAATACGGTGCTCTATCCAAAATATTCCTTAGCTTCTAGTTCGAGTTTTATCGCAAGATAATGTGTTGGAAAGATATTAATCCGCTGATTATATAACAATACTTTTGAATTGTATATACGTCTTGTTTTTTGTAATGAACGAAAAGCACTTTTAAGTGGTTTAAATGCCATGTCATCATGGTCTTCGACAAAACTGTATAGATTTCTTAATGCACTATAGATATCTTGGCGTTGTCTTAAGAATAATTTTCTAACTTTATATCTTCGGTATTTTTTTAACAATTTAAAAGATGTTTTGGTCTCGGAATCATCAAATAGATTTTGGTGAGTCAAATATACTTCCATCGTTCGTTCAATTTGACGATAAAATTGTACTTCAAATTCAGAAACATCCATCCATAAATTTAACAGACGTCTCCGAATGATAAAACCTATAATAATAATGATGATAAGAATAGCAGCGAGAAGCAAACCATCCCAGATTGTCATACTAATCACTCCTTAAGATAAGTTTTTAAGGTGTCTACTTGATCAAGTTTTTCCCATGGCAAATCTAAATCGTCGCGACCAAAATGTCCATATGCAGATATCTGACGGTATATCGGACGTCTTAAATCAAGTGTGTCGATAATACCTTTAGGTGATAAATCAAATGTTTCTCTAATCGCTTTTACAATTTTGTCATCAGTAATATTTCCAGTATTAAATGTTTCAACAAAAATACTCATTGGGTGACTGACTCCAATTGCATAAGACAATTGAATTTCACATCTGTCTGCAAGCCCAGCGGCAACAACATTTTTAGCAACATAACGTGCTGCATAAGCTGCACTTCGGTCAACTTTAGAAGGATCTTTACCACTAAATGCCCCGCCACCGTGACGGGCCACACCACCATATGTATCGACAATGATTTTACGGCCAGTTAAACCAGCATCTCCTTGAGGACCACCAATAACAAATTTACCAGTTGGATTAATAAAAATCTTCGTTTGATCATCAATCCATTTTGGTTTTATAATGTTGTCAATAACATGTTTTCTTATATCTTGTTTCAATGTTTCTTGTGATACGGTTCGACTATGTTGAGTGGATAATACAATTGCTTCAACACGGAGTGGTTTGCCATTCCCATCAAATTCCATTGTTACTTGTGTTTTACCATCTGGTCGTAAATATTTTAATAATCCACTTTTACGTACATAACTCAAACGACGCGCTAATTTATGTGCCAAATCAATCGTGATTGGCATGTAGTTGGTTGTTTCGTTAGTTGCGTATCCAAACATAATTCCTTGGTCACCAGCACCCTGTTCTTTGAAGTCGCCTTCACCTTCGTTTACACCTTGTGCAATATCGGTTGATTGTTCATCAATCGCAACAAGCACAGCTAAATTCTCAGCATCAAAGCCGTATTTACCGCGGTCATAACCGATGTCTTTAACCGTTTCGCGAACAAGTTTTTGGATATCAATATAAGTTGTCGTTGTGACTTCACCTGCGATTAAAACGAGTCCGGTGGTGACGCTTGTCTCAACGGCAACACGTGCGTTGTTATCTTTTTCTAATATTGCATCAAGAATGGCATCACTAATTTGATCACAAATTTTATCTGGGTGCCCTTCTGTTACGCTTTCTGATGTGAAAAATCGATTCATGTTATTCACTCCTCTTGATATTTAAAATTATCATAAACTTTTTCAAAATCCATTTGATACCGTAAAAAACGATCAAGAATATACGGTTCAACATACTCTTTAAACTCAAGTTGTAATAAGTCAATGGCCCGTTTATGTTTTAATTCATTTTTATAGTTACGATCTTGGCGCATAATTTCATACATTTCAGCAATCAAAATGATTTGTCCTTCTTGCGAGCGTTGAACACGTTTCATTTTTTCAGTAAACGATGGATCAACTGTCTTTTCAAAATGGGCTCTAACAATGTCTTCGCTCTTTTGATTTAACTGAAGGCGCTTGATAATAACACTTCCCAAAATCGTTTTCTCTCTAATTTTAGTATAATCTTTTTCTGTTAAGGTGTCTTTATCTTCATACTCTAAGATATTCAAGTCTTTTAAACGATCAATATGAATCACCGAGTAGTCATAGATTTCACTACAAACATGATTGCTTAAGCCCAATACGCGACCGAGACGCGAGGCAAGTTCAGCGACACGATGAACATCTTCTCTATTTTGATTAATTGTATGAGAATTAAACACATTAATGACATCAAATACATCACCAACAACCGCCTTAAAGTCACGTTCCATCCCACGACGTTTAATCAATTCTTCTTTTCGTTTATTGTTCATCATTTGTCCAATTGAAACACTTGAATATAGGGCAATATAAAATACCACGAGGACCAAGGTTCTTAACAAAATATCAATTGTTACATTGGTATTGGTCACAAATAGATAATTGTACAATGTCACAATATCACTTGAATAATTATATAGGGGGTACATAATAAAGATATGTATCACAAACATTAATACAAAGACCCATTTAAACAATATTTTTAGTAATGTTGCATCTTGATAAAGGGCAATAACGAGCAAACTGAAATATATTAATATATAGCCAGCTTGAGCAATCGACATATCAGTCATATAACTCAAAAGTTCGTTATGCAATACAACATCCGTAATTGTGCTGTCGTTAATTAGATTAATAATATTAATGTTACCAGCACTCACGCGGAGTTTGATGTAGACACCAAAACTCGCTAACAAAATATAAATACTTCCGATATACATAGCCATTTGTTGTTTAATAAGCGTACGGGGTTCTTCATTAATGATGCGCTTTAATGTAGTGTTAATTGCAAGCATTATTACCCCAAACCCAGCAATAACAACATAGTTTGGATTTTGGTTACCAATAAATGTAAAAATAATGAACACAATATTGATGACCCATAAAATATTTTTATTAACGCGGTTACGTCGATAAAGTACACTGGTATCATCCAAAATATCAACACCCGCTTCAAAATTAAAACGCTCGGCAAATTTCCGTATAAACCACCGATAATACACACGTAATCTTCGTCGGAATGTTGATGTTTCTTTTTCTTTCGGTTTTCTATCTTGATAATAAATACCCGCTTTTTGAACAATGTTTTTAAAGAAATTAGCAAGCTTATCAATAAACGTTTGTTTATTTGGGTCGACACCCTCATTTAGCTTTTCATAATATTTTTTCAATTCTTCAGGTTCGTCTCTCTTTTCTGATGTGAAAAAATCATCTAAGCGCTTATTTGGTTTCGCCATGCGGGTCACCCCCAGTTATTAAATATCGAGTTTTATTTCCTCAATACTTGGATCTTTTTGTGCTTCTTTTTCGTTTGTAATTTGTGCGACACGCGTACTCGCTGCGGCCGCAATTGCGCCAACAATATCATCTAAAAAGGTATGGCATAAGCCATTTGGTTTTTTGCCATCACTATTCAAACGATCAACAACAAGTGGTTTATTGACATCAATATCCCCAAAGTTTGTCTTTCCAATTGTACCATACAATCCGGCAAGTTCAAGCCCAAATAATTCGTCAATACCAAACATCCCTAAATCCGTTTTTAAGATGTTTAAAATTGGCCCTTTAAAAGCACCTTCATCAGTTAAACGATCGATTTCAGCACCGAGTTGTAAGATATGAAATGTATCACGTAAACTTAAAATCTTTTGAACAGATTCCATACAGTCATTCATTGATATTTTGCTTGACCATTTCGATTGTTGACGAAATGCAATCTTAGCAATTTCATCAACCGTAACTGTTCGTTCATTCAAAGTTGCAATGTTCATGTTCAACATTTCTTCACGTGAATAAAGTGAGCGTTCTTTCATAATGACCTCCTAGCAATATTGTAATTCTATTATATCATAGAAATTGCTTAATGAAACACTTTTCTTAAGGCAATTAGTTTTCGACCTGCCCCGTTTAAAAATTGAATTGTTGGCATTTTTTTCTTTCCTTCAAGTTGTACTTCATAAACATCAAGATACCCATCTTTTACCTTTATTCTAAAATACCGTTTTTCAATAGCAACAACAGTCCCGTTATCAAGGTCTTGATGAGATGGATCAAGTGGTGCTTCAGTAATACGCATTTGGTAGATTTTAAGTCGTTTGTTGTCAACCATCACATAACACCCTGGTTCAGGTAAAAATGCACGTAATTGACAATCAATTAATGTCTTTGACCGACTCAGATCAAGACGTTCTTCATACTTCTTTAAATTATAAGCAAATGTGACTTTGTCTTCATCTTGTTTAATCCGATTTGCAGTCCCATCGATGATACTTGGGAGTGTATCTAGTAACAGATCTCGCCCTAAGATACTTAATTTATTAAACAAATCACCTGTTGTGTCCTTATCTTTAATTGATATGCTACGCTGTGCAATGATATCGCCACTATCCATCGCCATTGCCATATACATTATCGTTACACCGGTTTTATGATGGTTTCTCATAATGGCGCGTTGTATCGGTGCACCCCCGCGAAGTTTTGGTAACAAGCTACCATGAACATTAATCGCACCAAGTGGCGGCGCAAATAATACCTCACGTGGTATAATTTGGCCATAAGCTGCGGTAATAATTAGTGTCGGTCTTAAATTAACAATCGTATCATAATTCGTCTTGATATTACGTGGCTGAAAAACAGGGATACTATGTTTTTCTGCTATCTCTTTGACAGGTGGTTTTTGTAATGATTGGTTTCTTCCAACCCGTTTATCTGGTTGAGTTACAACCAAATCAACGCCATAGTGTTCATTAATTGCTTCTAAAATTGGAACTGCAAAATCTGGGGTTCCCATAAAAACTATTTTCATTTTATCGCCCTCCTAAAGTAAATTGGGATGATGATCAATCGCTATTGCACACATGTTATGATACTCGTCATAGACATCTTGTAATACCGTGTGAATGTTTTTTTCTTGATCAAATTTTATAATAATTTGAGCACGATATCGGTTGTTAATTCGTGCAACTTTTGGTAATACTGGTCCTAACACTTGTGGTGAATTTGTTGCTTCTTTGCGAATTTTTAAAACAATCTGGGTTCCTATCCTCAACACTTTTTTTACATCTTGATCAGACACAATAATCTGAATCAATTGTTTGATTGGTCGATATCCACTCAGTGAACGAATAGCAATTTCCTCATTATAAAATCCTTGATAATCGTGATGCTTAGCATAACGAATTGCATAGTGGTCTTCGTTATAGGTTTGAATAACTACTTCACCTTGAAGTTGATGACGTCCGGCTCGGCCACTGACCTGTGTCAATAGTTGAAATGTTTTTTCAATCGCTTTATAATCCGGTAGATGTAATGACATATCTGCAGCTAAGACACCGACTAATGTCACGTTTGGATAATCCAAGCCTTTAGCAATCATTTGTGTGCCAATTAAAATATCGCCTTCGTGTTCAAATTTATGTAGTAACTTTTCATGACTGTTTTTGCGTGTTGTCGTATCTCGGTCCATTCTAACAATGGTTGCCTGTGGGAATAAATCAGTCACAATTTCTTCAACTTTTTCAGTCCCAATTCCCATATACCTAATGTGTTTACTTCCACAGTCTGGACAAACTGTCGGATTGGCAGTTTCATAACCACAATAGTGACACTTTAAATGATTGTTCTGTTCGTGGTATGTAAGAGAAATATCACAGTTTGGACACATGATGACCTCACCACAACTGCGACACATGACAAAGGTTGAATGGCCACGCCGATTCAATAAAAGAATAATTTGTTCTTGTTTATCAAGGCGGTCTTGTATCAATGCATGGAGTCGCTTTGATAAAATGGATCGATTGCCTTGTTTAAACTCAGTTGTCATGTCTTCGATATAGACATCAGGTAATGTTGTTTGATTAGCACGTTCCGGTAATTCTAATAATTTATATGTTTCATTTAAGGCGTAG
>JAIPGE010000054.1 GCA_021736285.1 Candidatus Izemoplasma sp. | reverse complement strand
ATAGAAGACCGTGGGTATGGAAATTATACGTGTAATGATTGGGAATTTGAACCACGGGATGAAGTAAAGGGCGATGTGGCACGGATGATTTTTTATATGGCTGTTCGATATGAAGGTGAAATAGGAGACATGGTAGATTTAGAAGTTGTCAATGATCCTGATGCATCAAAAAGTTCTAAATTGCCTGTCTATGGTGACATCGATGATTTACTTAGATGGCATATCGAAGATCCTGTCAGCGAAAAAGAAATTCTACGCAATCAAATCATATATCAATATCAAGGCAATCGTAACCCATTTATTGACATGCCTGAATTGATTCAACTAATTTGGGGTGACCCTGAAGATTACGCATCTTAAGTCGTAAAAAAAACATTACCCTCGATAATTTTTGAGGATAATGCTTTTTATATGAAGAGCAATGCGACACCTGAAAAGGCAACAATACTTGTAATGATTTCCTTATAACTCACTTCTTCTTTAAAAAACAGAATTGAAAATGGAATAATCATGATGACGTTTGTTTGAGCAATCGTTGTTGCAATTCCCATTTCGGTATATTGTAAAGCTAGTAATGAAGACGAAACACCTAAGACTGGACCAAATAACGCACCAATCCAAAGAAAGATCATTGCGTGTTTGTTGGTTGTGGCCTTTTTCACTTCTGGCCATCGTTTATTCCATGTCAAGACAATTAAAAAACCAAATATTGCGGCTATAATACGAATTTGAGTAGCTGCGAAAGCACTCCCTGTTCCCATTCCTATTTTACTAAAAACCAAGCCTACTGCTTGTGCGATAGCGCCAAAAAATGCAAAGGTTATTCCCTTAATGATATTGGGATGGAATTTCTGGCGTTTTGGCTTTCGTAATAAGATTGTAGCCACTATCCCAGTTAGCGTAATCGACATTCCAATAAACTCGTGAGTAGATAAGATTTCATTGAAGAAAAGATATCCGAGTAATGTTGAAATCACCGGTACCATACTCATGATTAAAAGAGAAATTCTTCCACCAACATCGATAAACGCTTGAAATAAAAACATATCTCCAATAAAAAGTCCTATTAATCCACTAAGTAACAGCCAACTCCATGCTGTTTGTCCCATTGACAAAGGAATAAATGACTCTCGTAAAAAAAACAACAAGATACCAAGTAATAAAAAGCCCATCACAAGCCGAATAAAATTAACTGATAACGAGCCAACGCGCTTTCCTGCAAATTCAAATGAAACAACCGTAATGGTCCAACATAAGGCTGTTCCTAATGAGATCAGTTCACCTAAAAATGCCATCATTTTCCTCCTTTATAATGTCCTTTATAGTTTAGCACCAGTTCTCCAAACATGCAATGCTTAATTCTACTTGACAAATAATTAACCATGGCCTATACTTATCATATGACAAGGTTGTCACATTGGAGGTGGATCGATGCCAAATCAAACATTTTTTAATCTGAAAGAGTCGAAAAAAAAGCGAATACTAGATGCTGCGATTAACGAATTTTCAAAACGTGACTATGAGAGTGCGAATATCTCTGATATTATATTAGAAGCGAATATACCTCGGGGAAGTTTTTATCAATACTTTGATAATAAACTGGATTTATATAAGTATCTATTTCAGTTGATTGCACAAGATAAGATGACATTTATGGAAGATGAGCTTAATAATGATGCAGATTTACCATTCATTGATCTCATTGCAATATTATATGAAAAAGGAATTACCTTTGCTTTGATGCATCCAAAATACATTAAAATTTCACGGTTTTTATTAGCTAAACAAGATGAGATATATGAACAAATTATGGGTCCTAACAATGATCTTGCGGTAGCCTATTATCAAAGTTATATTGAAAATGATATCAAAGCCGGAAGGATTAGATCTGATATTAATGCTTATCAGTTTGCTAAAATTATCACCCATCTTCTATTACAGACCACAATGCAAAATTTGTATGATCACAATGATTTTGATTTTGAAATTATCAGACAAGATGTAAACACGATTATCGACATCTTAAAGAGAGGAATTGAAAAAAATGAAGCCATTATTTGAAGTAAAAGATGTATTTTATAATTACCCCAAACAAGATGAAGATGTCATCAATGGTATCAGTTTTAAAATTTATAAAGGCGAAATATTTGGTTTTTTAGGTCCTAGTGGTGCTGGAAAAAGCACAACTCAAAAAATTATGATTAAAATTTTAGAAGATTTCCGTGGTGACATTTACTATGATGGAAAATCGATTACTGAGTTTCACAATGAATTTTATGAAGACATTGGTGTCTCTTTTGAAATGCCAATTCACTTTTCAAAGATGACAGCGCTCGAAAATATTGAATTTTTTAAACAATTATATCAAAACAACGCTGATACTGAGGCCTTGATGAAACGTGTTGGGTTATGGAAAGATCGTGATAAAATGGTTGGCGAATATTCTAAAGGCATGAAAATTCGGCTGAATATTGTAAGAGCTTTATTGAACAGTCCAAAAATGTTATTTTTAGATGAGCCTACCAATGGACTTGATCCAACCAATGCTATGATTTTAAAAGATATGATTCGTGAGTTTAAAGAAGCTGGCGGTACAGTCTTTATTACGTCACATATTATGTCTGACATTGAACAGTTATGTGACCGCGTAGCGTTTATAGTTCATGGTGAAATTAAAGAAATTGACTCACCTCGAAACTTGAAGATAAAATATGGTAAGCGAGAAGTGACACTTGAATATCAGGAAAATAATCAAACACAAACAAAGCACTTTGCGCTTGAAAACATTGGTCAAAACGAAACATTCATCAAATTATTAAAAGAAAAAAATATTGAGACAATTCATACTGGTGAAACAACATTAGAAGATATTTTTATTAAAGTCACGGGAGAATCATTACATGACAATGGGTAGACTACGCATTTTAATAGTAGGTGAATTGTCTCGATTGAATAAATATAATGTGTTTTCAATCAGTATTTTAGTTGCGATAATATGGAGTATTGTATTGTTCTTTATTGATGATACGATGTTGTCTAGTCTATTACCGTTTGTCCTTTTAGTTGATGCTTCTTTAATGAGTGTAATGTATATTGGAAGTGTAACATATTTTGAGAAAATTGAATCAACAATTTCAACTTTGCTTGTCACACCGATCACAAATAGTGAACTTGTTTTATCAAAAGTAATTGCAAATACAATCCATAATTTATTTTCATCATCATTAATTATTATTGCCTTTTATTTTATAAGAGATATTGAATTAAATTTTCTATTACTCTTTTTTGGTTTAATCTTGACGACCATGTTTTTCACGATTGCTGGGTTAAGTTTGTCGTATTATCAAAAAGACTTTACATCAATGTTGATGACGATTATGGCCTTATCTTTTATATTTTTAATCCCTACCATATTATATATGATTAATATATTAACATGGGAAGGGTGGGAATACATCTTATTAATTAATCCAATCCAAGCAGCTGAACAGCTCATTGGGGGCGGATTTAAAGGGGCAATCTATAACTATCAGTATTATATTGGTTTAATCTATATGGGACTTGGTAGTGTGTTGCTTTATCTATTTCATACATTACCCAAATTTCAAACTTATGCGATTAGACAAAGTGGGGTGTAATAATAATGATTAAGACTGTTTTATATGCAGAGTTAAGAAACATTAAACGTGATCCAATGTATTTATTTTTCGCTATTTATCCTGTAATTTTAGGTATCATTGGTCACTTTTTAGTAAGTTATATTGAAGACACGGCGCCTGGTAGCCCTTGGGCCAATGTCTTAAGTATGTTGTTTATTATATTAACAGGATTCATTTTTGGTGCAATTACGGCTTTTACATTGCTAGATGATAAAGATGATGCAGTCCTAATGAGTTTAAAAATCACACCGGTTGATGTCAAAATGTATGTTGCTGTTAAATTGTTTATTAGTTTTGTTTTCGGGCTAATCGCAACTTATGCCATAATCTATGGTACTGGTTTTCTTTCTGGTAGTAACTTCTTCGTCATTACTTTAATTGCCCTAACAGGAGCTATTCAAGGACCAGGTATTGCCTTAATTGTAAATAGTTTTTCTGAGAATAAGGTTGAAGGATTTGTCATTATGAAAATGTCTGGATTAATTATTATCTTGCCCGTTATTGCTTTTTTTGTTACTGGTTGGATTCAAAACTTGTTAGGTATCGCTCCAGGATATTGGGCCGCTCGAATTATTGAACTTGAACTTGTTCCGAGTGAAGAAGGAAGTGTACTGCTTACTTTCTTTATTGGTATTATCTATAATATGATTATGCTTTGGCTTTTAATGAAATTGTATGTTAAAAAAACAAATATATAGGAGGAAAAAATGCAAACACTAAAAATTATTTTAATTATTTATGGAATTTTGTGTCTTTATGTTGGAATACTAAAACCACCATTCATTTGGCACATGAAAAAATTTGATGTATTAAAAAAGATTTTTAAAGGGGAACGTAATGTTCAAATTTTTGTTATTGTTTGGGGTCTTATTGCTTTAATAATTGGACTATACATATAGCGGTTGACCAAAGCGTATATTTTTCTTTATCGTAAAAATATTTTGAACATTCCTAAAAGATTTATCGTTAGTTTAGTGAGATGTAATCTTTAATTGATTGGTTTGCATTAAGAACTTTATTTTCCATTCTATCTCAGATTATTTAACCTCAAAAAAACATAAAAAAATAACACCTTAAACTGTGTTATTTTTTACTTTTTTTTATAATTCCCATAATTGAGTTATATTGATTCTTACCCTCGGGATTGTGTTTGTTTTGCTTGTATTTACCAACCAATTTATGATATTCTTCTGTGAAAGTCTTCAATTCCTTTTCATCAAGAAAAAGGTTGTCTTGGTGGACTAATCCTTCATCTTCTTTTTTAGTATCAGTTTTGATTAGTTGATCTTGACGCGCATAAACGTCTGCTTTAAACTCATCTAAAATTTCAGAGATCATTTTTGAAATATAATTTAACTGAAGTTTCATTTGACTTGTTTTCGCACCTGAAGGCAGTTCAACGCGGAACTCATCATATGGCATTTTATAATATTTGGCATTAATGCCATTTATGATCTCAATATGATCCAGTTCTAATAATTTAATTTTAATGAGTTTTTTGACATGATAATGTACTTTTGCAGGTACTTCTTCTAATATGTCTGCGACTTGCTTGACCGTCATTGGTTTATCATTTTCTAAATATTTCTCAATGATTTTCATCCGGTAAGGGTCGGTAAAAATTTTTAGTTCTTCATCTGTTTTAATGACTTTTAACTTACTATCCATGTGTGCCACCTCGTCTTTAGTATATCACACTTCACAAAGTATTACTTCTTTTTTGTAAGTTCAGATTTTGTTTTATATTGGTTTGTATCTGTTTCAAAATCATAAGATGTATATACTAACATGGTGTCACCTCCTTTTGTTTTATTCATTAAACTTTTTTTATCGTCAATTATATTTTAACGGAGAATCTAGCATTTGTCAAGAGAATCGTAAAAATAATTTTAACGTTTCTTTAATACAAATAAAAAAGCCTATTTTTAGGCCTTTTTAGTGATTCATAATTGTTTTTAATTCATTGACACATTCATAAATATAATCAATATTACCAATTAATGTAATTCGTGTTTTATCGTCCTTTGTATTGAATTTCATGTCAATGTTATTGTGATTGTTGCTAATTCTCATCAACATCATTTTTACTTTACTATGTTGTGTCTTTGTTAAATTATCAATGTCAAATATACTTAACATTCGATGATCCTCCTTTGTTTCATAGTTTCCTTCAATGAACTGTTTGACTTTTTCATTGGCTAAAGAGCTAATTTGTGATGAAAATTCGATTTTAGAGAAGAGTTCTTTTACATTTTCTTCTGTGAATCGCCATTCTTTACCAACTTTAACACCCGTTAGTTTGTCTTGTTTAAGATATCGTCTTATCGTTCTTTCTGATAACTTTGTGATGTCCATAAGTTCATTAAGGGTAAATAATTTATTCATATTACCACGTCTCCTCATGTATTAATATATCATACATGCCATTGAATGTCAATTTTATTTTGGCATATATTGACATGTATGTTTTGTATTATCAATGCTATAATGAATATGGTGATGATATGAATAAATACAAACAGTTTTGGGAATGGTTTTTGACGCACGAGATTAAATTTTATAATGATATTGAAACAAAAGCGGAAATTTATGTCCCGTTAATTGACAAAAGGTTAAAAACTATTCAACAAGACTTGGTGTTTGAAATTAGTGAACTGTTGTCAGATCAAAAACGCGAGTTCATCATTTCGGCTGATGGGATGGCACGCGCTTTTGATGATGTTTTTAAGTTAAAAAACGCGTTTCCTGGACATCCTAGATGGTATATCACAGCCCTGAGACAAAGAGAAAAGAACAATCAACATCATGTTGAAATAGATAGCCTTACGTTAGGTTATGAAGATATATTTTTTATAGAACACTTATCTGATAAAGGTATTATTTTAGATGTTTACATTGAGGGGTATCAAAAGGATGATAATCGCTACATTCATGGCTACTTTTTATTGTTAGATTCTCTGATTGGAGAGTATGACGCAGTGCTTACTATCATTGATACAAATATTTTAACAACGCCAAAAAAGAAGATGAAACCCTTTATTGCATTAAGAAAAATCGTTGATGAACAAAAGACACACTATGCGAGCGCATAGTGTGTTTTTTAATAATTATTTTATGCCAAGAACCAAGCAATTCCAAATCCTTTATCACCAACATGAATCGTTAATACTGAACCTAAATGATCACTTACGCGAACATGTGCCTTTGGAAAAGTCAACTTTATTATATCACACAGTTGATTGGCGTGCTGTTCTGAATAAGTATGAGTAATCATTATATGTAGTTGTGCATTAGGTTCTAATGATTGCTTAATCTCATCTGTCATGACTTGAAAAACCTTTTTATAGGTGCGCCTAGTTGTATACAATTTAAGTTTTCCTTGAATTGTTTTGATGATCGGCTTTACTCGCAAGACACTACCTATTAATGCTTTAGTTATTGATAAACGGCCACTTTTTACTAAGGAAAATAAGTTTTCAACAGTAAATAAGAGTTGCGTAGATTCAATTGCTTTTTGCATTTTATTAATAATAATATCTTGATTAGTATTTGTATTAATCAAATCTAACAAGTAATACGCCAATAATTCGTTACCATATGCTGCCTGCAAGGTATCAAAACAGATGACTTGATCAGGATTATCAAGCATATTACGCGCTAACAAGGCACTTTGATAGGTGCCACTTAATCCCTTTGAAATACAAATAACAAAAATGGTATCTGCACCTTGACCAACTAACTTATTATAAGCTTTTAAAAATTCTCCAGGAGATGGTTGACTGGTCTTGTAACTTGCTCCACGTTTGCTTTTATCTATAATGTATTCTCTAGTTACATCTACTTCCTTAAATGTTTGACCACTATCGCTAGTAATATTAAGTGATACGACTTCAATATTGTATTTTTCAATTACAGTTTGTGGTAGATAGACAGTACTATCAATTAACACATGATATGAATGCATTGTGCTTCCTCCCATCATTTTCAATCGGAAATCATTATATCACATTGGTTATTTAGAAACAAATACATTTATCGAAAAGATAGCATGGCCACAAACATGTTATTCTTGATTTTTTAAAAGTTTAATGGCACAGAGTTCTTCAGTACCATCTTTAAAATAGGCGTTATTTGTTTGAATCATATAATCATATACCTTTTTCACGTAATCTTTATCTATAATAACTTTAACATCCAACTTTTCAAATTTGTGGGAATCAATATTGAATGATACAAATAAAAATCCATGTTTTCTAGCATATTTTACCTTTTCCGAATTTTCTCTAGACAATACGACAACATCTCCATCATATACAACATAATGCATTAGATCTTTAAAATCTTCATGTTCGAATTTGATTAAACATTTTTTATTCATTATTATTTGCTCCTTTCAATTGTTATAATTAATTATACCGTAATTTAAAATAGATTGCATTCGAAATACCTAACAAAGATTGAATTACGTAAGGCTTTAATATATAATACTTGTAATATGGGAGGTTACTGTTATGGTTAATTTTGCTACAATTATTACATTTTTTTTTGTTTT
>JAIPGE010000053.1 GCA_021736285.1 Candidatus Izemoplasma sp. | reverse complement strand
AGAAATGGCTGTAAACGCTGTTTTTGAATCTTGGGACACACCACGTGCCCGTATTTACCGTAAACACAACAACATTGAAGATGGTTGGGGTACAGCTGTAAGTGTTCAAGAAATGGTCTTTGGTAATACTGGTGAAAAATCAGGAACAGGTGTGCTGTTTACACGTGATCCAAAAACTGGTGAGAAAAAAGTCTTTGGTGAATTCCTATTCAATGCCCAGGGAGAAGACATTGTGGCAGGAATCAGAACCCCATTAAAACTAGATGAGTTTAAAAATAAAGCACCAAAAATTCATGCAGAACTAATGGAAATTGTCGAACGACTAGAACAACATTATCGCAATATGCAAGACATTGAATTTACAGTTGAAGAAGGCGAATTGTTCTTACTTCAAACACGTAATGGTAAACGGACTGCAGCTGCAGGCGTTAAAATTGCCGTTGATATGGTTGAAGAAGGACTATTAAGCAAAGAAGAAGCTGTCGATCAAATTGATGTTAATGCTATTGATGCATTATTACATCCTGTCTTTGAAGAAGAATCTTTAGCCAATGGCGAACTATTAACTACAGGACTTGCCGCTAGCCCAGGCGCAGCGACAGGTAAAATTGTTTTCAGTAGTGAACGCGCTGCACAATTAAAAGAAGACACTGGCGAAAAATACTTATTATTCCGTAAAGAAACATCACCTGAAGATATTGAAGGTATGATTGTATGTGAAGGATTTGTAACACAACTTGGTGGTATGACATCACATGCAGCAGTTGTTGCACGCGGTATGGGTAAATGTTGTGTCAGTGGATGTAATGAATTGTCAATCAATGAAGCTGAAGGTTATATGACAATTAATGGTAAAAAATATAAAGAGTTAACACCATTCAGTATTGATGGATCAACTGGTAAAGTCTATGCTGGCACAATCAAAACCAAAGCACCTGAAATTAGTGGTGAATTCGAACAGATTTTAAACTGGTCGACTGAAATTAAAGATCTAGGTGTTAAAGCAAATGCTGATAATGAACGTGACAGCTTACAAGCTCTTAAATTTGGAGCAGAGGGAATCGGTCTATGCCGTACAGAACATATGTTCTTCGACGATGAAAGAATTTTAGATGTCCGTCGGATGATTCTTGCTGAAAGCAAAGAAGCACGCGAAGCAGCACTTGAAAAAATTATTCCTCATCAATTAAAAGACTTTACTGAGATCTTTACAGCTATGGCTGGTAAAACAGTTACTATCCGTTTGTTAGATCCACCACTACATGAATTTTTACCACATGAAGACGAAGTTGAAGAAGTTGCTGAAGAATTAGATATTACACCTGAAAAATTACGTAATGCACTTGACCAACTACATGAATTTAACCCAATGCTCGGTCATCGCGGATGTCGTTTAGCAGTTACTTATCCAGAAATTTCTGTAATGCAAGTAAAAGCTATCATCCAAGCTGCAATTAACGTTGCCAAAACAGGTAAAATTGTTAAGCCAGAAATCATGGTCCCACTTGTGTCAACTGTTAACGAATTAACATATTTAAAACCATACATTATTGAAACAGCTGATGCGCTAATCAAAGAAGCAGGTATTGAACTAGATTATAAAGTTGGCACCATGATTGAGACACCACGCGCTGCTTTAACAGCCGATGAAATTGGTAAAGAAGCAGACTTCATTTCTTATGGAACCAATGACTTAACACAAATGACATTTGGATTTAGTCGTGATGATGCGGGTAAATTCTTAAAAGAATATTCAGATAAGAAAATCTTAGCCCGGGATCCATTCCAAGCTGTTGATCAAAAAGGTGTTGGGAAATTAGTTGAAATATCAACTACCAATGCAAAAGCCGTTAACGATGATATCGTTGTTGGTGTATGTGGAGAGCACGGTGGAGAGCCAACATCAATTGACTTCTTCCACAGAACAGGATTAGATTATGTATCTTGTTCACCATTCCGTATTCCAGTAGCTATTATCGCAGCTGCACAAGCAAAAATGCGTAATAAGTAATCTGAAGAAAACTGAAGATAGCACGAATTCGTGCTATCTTTTTTTTGCCTTTTTAAAGATAGTTATGTATACTATGCATAGGTGATAGTATGAATTTACCAAGTGATTGGCAACAGGTTTTAGAAGCACAGTACGATATGTCATATTTGTATGATTTAATTGATTATCTTAATCAAGAATATAAACAAAAGACAATATATCCACGCCAAAATGATGTGTTTAATGCGTTGACATATTGTTCATTTAAAGCAGTTAAAGTTATTATTATTGGACAAGATCCTTATCACAATCCAAATCAAGCACACGGCTTAGCGTTTAGTGTTAAAAAAGGAGTTAAAATACCTCCATCACTACAAAACATCTTTAAAGAATTGAACAATGATTTAGGATTTGAGATACCGTCTCATGGTGACTTGTCGTTTTGGGCAAAACAAGGTGTGTTGTTATTGAATGCCATTTTAACAGTAGAAGAAAACAAACCATTAAGTCATCAAGGACTGGGTTGGGAACGATTGCTAGAACAAATCATCATGTTACTTGATAAAAATGACACCCCAAAAGTATTTGTTCTTTGGGGCAATAAGGCAAAAAAATACCAATCTTTAATTACCAATTCCCACCATTTAAAGTTGACTTCAAGTCATCCAAGTCCCTTAAGTGCGCGACATTCTTTCTATGGTTCACGGGTATTTTCATCGATTAACACATTTCTAAAAACGAATCATCGAATGCCAATTGATTTTCAACTTAAGAACTGACGGATGTCTGTTGACAAGATAAATAAACGTGATACAATAAGAATTGTCAGAGTAGCTATTTCGCGTTAAGTGTTATACCATGGGAAGTTGGGTATAAACGAACACATTTGTGGCGGTGAAATAGTGCGTCCGCTGAAAAATTAGCCTTTTTTACGTGGACCTCTAAACTATTTTAGGAGGTTTTTTATTTATGCATAATCGCACATTTAACTTACATATATTAATTCGAATTGCTGTTTTAGTCGCTATTGCAATCGTATTAAAGGTGGGGTTAAGTTTTACTGTCGCAACTTATCGTTTTACATTTTATGATATTCCTTTAATGATTATTGGAATGATGTTTGGGCCTTTGGCAGGGGCAATTGGAGGATTTACCACGGATTGGATTAACATCTTGATGCCCAATCTCGCAACTGGCTTTAATCTCTTCACAGTTAGTTCAATGTTATGGGGTATTATACCAGGATTATTTTTGTTTAAACGCAACTACTCAGCATTGAAATTAATACTGGTTGTCACAATTACAAGTTTATTAACATTTGGACTGAATTCATTACAATTATATGTTTGGATGCAAGCAGGGATGTTTGCAATGTTACCAGTACGCCTTGTGACACTGTTAATTAAGTTGCCAATACAAGTTGTATTGATCGATATTTTGTATCATCGTGTGTTAATCCATGATTTAAAATTATTAAGAAACAATTTATAGTAATTACCGTTAAAAAAGCCTGGATATTATCCAGACTTTTTTAAAGTTCAATAATTTTTATTTCACCACGTCCTAAATGGATATCTAAGGTGTTGTCATCAAAGAATTGGGTAAATGGTCGAGGATCTTCATGCGTTGAAAAAAGTAAAGAGCCGACCATGGCATTATTTTGAGATTGATGACGCAAGTCATGAATCGGTATTGCCCGTTTTACTTCTTCATAAGGATGACTGTTGGCAAGGACAATCAAGACATTATGTTCTTTTTTCTTCGTTTTTTTAAAATAACTAAGACCAATAAGTGTATTTGGATGATTTTTGCCATAAAGCGGAATAAAATATTTTTTATTGGTAATTTGGGGCAAATATTTTTGTCTTATCGGTTTGATAAAATCTAAAATGTCAGGGAGTTCCCAACGATGTGGATTGGTGTAATGAAACTGGTATTTATCAAATAATGCCAGTTTACCATAATAAGGATCAGTTTGATTTAACATAAATTGCTCATTATCACGTGCATCCAGACCGGTGTTCATTGGTTGTGTTTCGTAAACTTCTTGGCCACTATTAATAAAAGGGACAGCTTCGGGCATGAAGTAGTTTAAAATTGTTAGTAATTTAGCTGTTGTTGTGCCACCTTCTCGTGCTGCAAGTCGCGGGGTGTCGTGGGTGTCTCCCATCGCAAAAACAGGAAGGGGGAGGTCAATGCTTTGATGCATAAATTCAAGTAATTTTCCTTCGAAGAACCGTGGTTCCATAATAAAGCCATTGCTAATGATTAAATTATAGTTATTTTCACGAGCTTTATCAGCATTTTGCGGCTGTAGTTCTTCAGCAATAAATGTGAAGTCAGAATCAATATCACGGGCTTTTGACATGATCATTGTTAACAGTTCTTTTGGTAGTGCATGACCCATATCAATCCGTGCACCATCAATGCCATAATGGCGTTGATATTCTGGTATGATATCAGCTAACTTTTTCCATAGTTCAATATTTGGTGTTTCACCGGGATACATGTTTGATTTAATTGTATCATTTAGAATATAAGGTGGTCGCTTGGTTGTATCTAAAAATTGTCGGGTTGCTTTCGGGAAATCTTCATACATCCTGAAAAATGTGACATCTGTCCATGGCGGTTGTGGATCGTTGATGTAATCGCTAAAAGCCGGGGCTACACGTAAATCATAGGCTTCCATAATCGCTTTGGATAAGTTTTTCTTTCGTTTTACCTTTTTCCACAGTTCAGAGTCTTGGGTTTTAGGATCGTATTGAAACATATTAATATGCCGTAATGTATCTGGTTCTGCATAGACTTTTTCCATCATGTCAAGCGTTGGAGTTGCGGTTGGTGGAATACCTGGAATTGTTGGTGTACTGTAGTTATCATAGTCACTTGCCTTAATCCAATAAAACCATTCAGGATGAGTTCTAATTAAATCACTATCGACCGAATTTGTTCTTGGAATAATATCTATAATAACTTTCATATCAAGGATATGACAAGCTTCAACAAAGGCTTTGAATTCCTCTTCAACTGTTGTTGCTTGATCAGTTAAACTGTCTTTTAAGTTAGGGTCGAGTTTGGTAAAACTCTTCACACCATAAGGACTTCCCAAATCGCCTTTTTTGTCTTTTAAACTAAACAGTGATATCGGAAGCATGTAAACAACATCAATTCCCATCTTTTTAAGCAGGGGCAACAGCGCGAGCATTTTTACAAAACTACCTGTTTCACACATGTGATAGATGTTGTTATCTTCTAAGTAGCCGCTTCGGTCATGGTCCCATGCTGCGCTTGTACGTATCATAGTCGAATATAGGATACTGTTTTTGATCCAATCACCGGGTAAATAGTTACGTTGTTTCAACTGTCGATTGGTTAATTTTGCATAACTTTGTAAATAATCGATGTTTGATTTTTTCTTTGGTAATAGATAATTATCTATTAATGATTGAAAAAAATCGTAAGGATTAACGATTAATTCATGGTCGGGTGTTTTTATAAATTTTTCTTTTGAATAATCAAAACAGTTCCAAAGATCAGGAACGGTATAATTAAATACCATACTGCTTTTTTTATTTTTGAGTACATCGCGTACTTTTTCTAAATATAGTTGACTCATAACATCACCTCGTATAATATTATAATATACTTTATTAAGAAAAGAAATACAAACAGTCAAATGTGTAAACGCTATCACATAGGCTATATTACTATGAATTTTGAGTGTTTTATACTATAATGTGGTTGTTAGAGGTGATAGTTATGAAAAAACCCGTAGCTTTAATTATTATGGATGGGTTTGGTTTAGCAGATAATGACACAGGGAATGCCGTTAGTTTGGCAAATACGCCCAATGTGGATTTATTGATGAAAGAATATCCGACAAATACATTGAAAGCAAGTGGACTTTCTGTTGGATTACCAGAAGGACAAATGGGAAACAGTGAAGTTGGGCACATGAATTTAGGTGCTGGACGGATTGTATATCAATCATTAACACGAATTAATAAAGCCATTGAAGATGGTTCATTTTTCAAAAATGAAGCGTATCTTAATGCGATTAAAAACGTTAACGACAATGATTCAAAATTACACATTATGGGACTTTTAAGTGATGGTGGTGTGCACAGTCACATTCTTCATATAAAAGCCTTCTTAGATTTAGCAAAACAAAATAATGTGAAAGAAACGTATATCCATGCGTTGTTAGATGGACGCGATGTACCCCCAGATTCTGCGCCGATATATATTCAGGAATTATTAGACTATATGGCGGAAATTAACTATGGTAAAATCGCCACTGTCGGTGGCCGTTATTATGGTATGGATCGCGATAAAAACTGGGATCGTGTTCAAAAACATTATGACGTTGTAACCCAAGCCAAAGGACCTTATTATGAAGATCCAATTGCGGGTGTAAAAGCAAATCATAAAGATAAAGTATGGGATGAGTTTGTGATTCCATTTGTGGTAAACAAAAACGGAATGATTGAAGATAAAGATTCTGTTATCTTTGCCAATTTTAGACCAGACCGTGCGATTGAAATTGGAACAGCTTTATCCAATCCAACCGCGTGTAATCTCAATTATGAAAATGGACCCACAGACATTACATTTATTCAAACAATGAGTTATGCAGATAGTGTCAAAGGTGAGATTGCTTTTGATTTAAAACAATTAAAAAGTATGTATGGTGATGTGATTAGTGATGCCGGGCTAAATCAATTACGGATTGCTGAAACGGAAAAATATGCCCATGTTACATTCTTCTTTGATGGTGGTATGGATAAAGAAATCAAAAACAGCAAACGGGTACTTGTTAATAGTCCAAAGGTAGCGACATATGATATGCAGCCAGAGATGAGTGCATATACAGTAACAGATAAGATTCTTGATGAAATTGCTAGCGACAAACACGACACAATTATTTTAAACTATGCCAATTGTGATATGGTCGGACATACTGGTGATATTCCAGCAACGATTAAAGCAGTTGAAACAGTTGATGAATGTGTGGGCAAAGTCGTTGATGCGATTTTAGACAAAGGTGGCGTAGCGCTTGTTACAGCTGACCATGGAAATGCTGAAAAGATGTTAGATGAAAAAGGCAATATTTTTACAGCACATACAACCAGTTTGGTACCGCTCATTATCACCGATAAAGATGTCACGATTCGTGACGGTGGTGTTTTGGCTGACATCGCACCAACAATGTTGGAATATTTAGGAATAACACAGCCAAAAGAAATGACGGGACAAACTTTAATCAAAACCAAATAAGGTGCATTGCACCTTTTTTTGTAGGTGGTGGAAAATATGAAATCAATTAATAAAAACGATTTGGCTTATGTTATTATTGCGGGGCTAATGGCTTCGATTATTGCTGGTGTTTTTTACGGTGTCATCAATTATGTGTTATTCTTGTATTTGAATACAACAGTTGTAATTATCTTTTTATTACTGGCAATCTTTCTAGCCAACAATATTCGCAAACAATATGAGACCGCACATATCCTTTATGGTATCCTTGGCGGACTGTTTGTGCTCAATAGTTATTTAATCAGTATGGTCACGTTGCAAGTGCTCTTTTTTGGCCTTGATTTGTTGCCATTTTTTTTCAAACTGTTTTATTCACTATCCTATCTTGGTCAATTATTGAATCCTCTTTTACACTTGAGTGGAAACCTATCAAACATGATTGAATGGATTATCTTAATGATTAGTATTGGTGTCGTTTATCAGAAAACAAGTCATTGAAAGTGTTTTCAATATTACTATAATATTTGTAAATAAGCGCTTAATGCCTTATAATTAAACTGTATGAGAATGCATTTAAAAAATGAAAAGGAGATGTTAATTAAATGCCTTACATTACCGATGTATATGCAAGAGAAGTATTGGATTCCAGAGGGAATCCGACTGTAGGAGTTGAAGTCTTTACTGATAGTGGTGCGTTTGGACGCGCTTTAGTACCAAGTGGTGCTTCAACAGGAGAACATGAAGCTGTCGAATTACGTGACGGAAACAAAGACAGATATTTAGGAAAAGGTGTCGAAAAAGCTGTTAAGAATGTCAATGAAGTAATCGCACCTGAAGTTTTAGGATTAGACGTTACACAACAAGTTCTAATTGATCAAGTGATGATTGAATTAGATGGTACACCAAACAAAGGCAAATTAGGGGCTAACGCAATTTTAGGTGTCTCAATGGCATGTGCGCGTGCAGCTGCAAACTATGTTGGATTACCACTTTACTTATATTTAGGTGGATTCAATGCCAAAGAATTACCAACACCAATGATGAATATCATTAATGGTGGAAGTCATGCGGACAATAGCGTTGATTTCCAAGAATTTATGATTATGCCTGTTGGTGCACCAAC
>JAIPGE010000052.1 GCA_021736285.1 Candidatus Izemoplasma sp. | reverse complement strand
TGCCATTGTCTTGCCTCACTTTCTCTATTATGTTACACACAGTAAACTTGGTTTGTCAAGTCAGGTGTTCATTATATATATTAAAGATATATATAGTTTTTTTCTTTACCGTTTTATAACAAAGGTCATTCGGTCTTTTCCTTGCATATCTTTTAACTGTCTAATCTCTACATTGTCGTAGTGCTTTTCAATCAATGCTTTTAACACTGTTTTTTTATCATATGCATGTTCAAATGCCATAATAAATCGATCATTGAGAACGTTTTTTGCTTCTTTAATAATGATTCGATAAAAATCAAGTCCGTCCGTACCTCCAAATAATGCAATGTGTGGCTCATTATCTTTTACCAGATCTTCTACCATTTCATCTTTAGGAATATATGGAGGATTAGAGACTAAAATATCAAATTTTTGGTCTTGAAATGGTGTTAACATATCACCTTGTTTAAATGTTACATTCGCACCTAATATAGTATTATTTTTGTGTGCTACAGTCAATGCTTCTTTAGAAATGTCAGACGCACTCACAGACATGTTAGGCTCTTCTTTATCTAAAGTGATTGCCAAACAACCACTACCGGTTCCAATATCAACAACTTTAACAGGTGTTTGATTAAAGATTTCATCGTAAATTAGCAAGATATTTGCGACCAATTCTTCTGTTTCAAAACGGGGGATTAAGACATCTTTATTAACAAAGAACTCATAGCCATAAAAATATTCTTTTTGGGTAATGTGCTGGACTGGTATGTTTTTAATGACATACTGATCAACAGCATCACGGAAGGCTTTATAATCTTGTTCGGGCATTGTTTCATCTAAATTTTCAAATAATTTTGCGTGACTTAACTTCGAAAAGTGTTGTAATAAGATTTTGATTCCTGTTGCTTCTTGTTGATTGTCTAGTGCGTATTGTTCATTAATCATTAATGCTTCTTTATAGGTTGGCATCCTATCACCTCTCTATAGTTACGAAAGAAGAGTAAATGACTTACTCTTCTCCTTCTAATTTACGTTTAAATTCTTCATTGACTAATGCATCAATAACAGGTTCTAACTTCCCATCAATGACACGGTCTAGTTGTTTTATTGTAAAATTAATGCGATGATCGGTAACCCGGTTTTGAGGATAATTATACGTTCTAATTTTTTCACTACGATTACCTGTACCAATTTTACTACGGCGTTCTTCGCCTTCTTTTTCCAGTTGGTCTTGAATCATTTGGTCATATAAACGCGCTTTTAATATGCGTAATGCCGATGCTTTGTTTTCATGTTGGCTTTTACCATCTTGACAGGTTACGACTAGGCCGGTAGGCTCATGGGTTATGCGGACAGCACTATCTGTTTTATTAACGCTTTGACCTCCTGCACCACTTGAACGATACGTATCAATTCGCAGGTCTTTCATATTTAAATCTACTTCAACATCTTCTGCCTCAGGTAAAACTAAAACAGTTGCGGTTGAGGTATGAATGCGACCTTGCGATTCTGTCGCTGGGACACGTTGCACACGGTGTGCTCCTGATTCATATTTCAAATATGAATATACATTTTTCCCAGATACCGTAAATTCAATTTGACTATAGCCCCCTGCTTCACTTTGTTCAGCATTGGTTAGTTCAATTTGCCAATTCATATGCTCAGCATATTTGCTATACATTCGGTATAAATCTCCTGCAAAAATGTTAGCTTCGCTACCGCCGGCTGCGCCCCGGATTTCAACAATAACATTTTTAGTATCATTCGGATCTTTAGGTACGAGATAGCGTTCTAATCTTGCTTCATACTTTGGAATTTTAGCTTTCACTTGTTCAAGTTCCATCTCAGCCATTTCAACAATTTCTGGATCATCTTCTTTTGTCATTTCTTTTAAATCTTCAACCGTTTGTAGTGCTTCTTGATAACTATCAAATAATTCAACAATAGGTTCCAACTCACTACGTTCTTTTGACAGTTCGGTTAATTTATCAATATCAGTTACGATTTCTTCTTGCATTAAAAGTTTATTTATCTCTTCGAAACGCGCTTTTAGTTGATTTAATCGTTCAATCATATTATCACTCCGGACATATTATACTTGATTTAATTTGAATTTTCAAATAAGATTCCATTTGGTTCTCCTAACTTACGAAGCAAAATGATGAACCAAATGACCAAAATCATTCCTTTTAAAATACTACTTCCTGAAACAGCCCACCAAATTCCAGCAAAACCAAGAGGAATACTTAATAGTGCTGCACCTGGAATGCGTAAGAAGTTTCCAACAATTCCAACACCTGACGGAACCATCGTTTTTCCTAATCCATTAAAAGCACCTGCAACACCGAGTTCAATAATCATAAAAAGTTGTGAAATACTCAGTATTTGGAGATATAACACGCCTATTTTTAGTGTTTCTGGTGTACTGATAAAGACAGAAAAGACGTCTTCTGCAAAAACAAACATTCCAATATTAACGATAATACCATAAGGTATCAGTAACTTTAGAGCGACTTTAAATCCATCTTTTATCCGTTGATATTGCATTGCACCAAAGTTTTGTCCGACAAAACTTGCAAGAGCAACTTGGAATCCGGATGCAATCATCCAAGCAACAGCCTCAATTTGACTACCCAAACGCTGGGTTGCCATAACTTCTTCACCATAGCTTGCGACCATCACACCAATCACAATACTAATTGATGTAAACAACATGCTTTGTACACCAACAGGTGTCCCAATTCGTACAATCTTTCTAAACATCTGTTTAGAAAAATATTTAAGTGGTCGCAATGTAAATGGGCGATACGGTGAAACATAGATAATGATATAAATTAAAAGAATAAATGATTGAGAAATTACTGTCGCTATTGCAGCGCCTTTAACGCCCATTCCAAGACCATTAAAAGATAGTCCAAATAACATGAAGTCTTCTAAAATGAAGAAGGGATCTAAAATAATATTTAAGACCAGCCCTGAGCCAGTCACCAATAATGTATTAATTGTTTTACCCAATCCATCATACACACCATTGAATAAATTTACGATAAAGAAGGCAAACCCAAACATCGCAATCACTTGCATATAATCTTTTGCATAAGCAACGACGTTGGCATTGTCTAAATTAAAAATACCGATATAAAAATCACTAAAGAAAAGACCAAAACTCATATAAACCAAAGAAAAGAGAAGAATTAATATAAAACCGGTATTTCCTGCTTGACGAACACCATCAACATCATTTTTTCCAGCCATCTGGCTGATTTTTACACTTGTTCCTATCTTTGCCAATAAAATGAGTCCAAAACCAAACCAGGGGTAATAGCCCACTGTTCCAACTGCCGCAATGGCTTCTGTAGGACTCAATCCAATACTATCAACTCGGCCAACCCAAAACATGTCGGTTAAGTTATAGGTCATTTGAACCAAACTTGTTAATAGCGTTGGTAAGGCAACAATTAATAGTTTTAATAAAATATTTCCTGTGGTTAAATCTATTTTACGTTTTGTCAATTTTCTCATGTCATCACCTTTTTCACAAACAAGATTATATCATTATTTAAAATAAATTACTACTAAAAGGTAATTACTTCTATTGAAAAAACAAATATGGTATAATGAGATAAATATAAACTTGAGGTGATGATATGAAACACATCGATTACACCTTCTTAGATGAACTTTATGAAGGGGCTTATGTTGTTGATCAGAACAGAAAAATTCTTTTTTGGAACAAAGAAAGTGAACACATCACCGGTTATTCAAAACAAGAAGTTATTGGAGAGTTTTGTTATAATAATCTGTTAAGACATGTTGATGACAAAGGAAATCGATTGTGTTTTTCGGGATGTCCATTACAAAATACGTTAGAAACTGGCAAGCAAAATAATGCCAATGTTTTTTTACATCATAAGAAAGGACATCGTGTTCCTGTTCAAGTCAAAAGTATACCTGTTTATGACGATAACCAAACGGTTGTTGCAAGCATAGAGTTATTTAGTGGTGATCTCAATAATAAACATCTTTATAAAGAAAATAGAGCACTTGCTGAAGCATTAAATATTGATCCACTAACCCAAGTATATAATCGTAAGTTTATAGATTATCAACTCTCACAAATTATCGAAGAAATACATGTGTTTAAAACATCCTTGGGTCTATTGTTTATTGATATTGACCATTTTAAAAATGTCAATGATACCTACGGCCACACGGTTGGTGATGAGGTCTTAAAACTCATCGCAAAAACATTAGAAATGCATGTCCGTGCAAATGATTTTGTTGGTCGTTTTGGTGGCGAAGAATTTGTTGTTTTACTGAGAGATGTTAATCAAAAAGAACTATCTTATATTGCTGAAAAGCTTCGTATATTAGTGGAACAATCTACCAGTTTCACAGATCAAGATGAGCCAATCCATGTAACAATTAGTATTGGTGGCACATTCTACCAAAAAGGTGACACAGTTTCTTCTTTAATTAAACGTGCTGATGAAAACATGTATTATGCAAAATCGCATGGTAGAAATCAAACTAAAATAGATTAGGACGGATACTATGGAATATATTGTCTACATCATCGGTGGGTTAATGGCAGGTGTAGCTACTGGACTCGTCGGACTCAGTGCGGCGACCATTATTGCCCCATTGTTTGTCACAGCACTACGTATGAATCCTTATGTTGCGATTGGAATTGCGTTGGCTAGTGATGTTTTTGCTAGTGCACTTAGCGCCACACAATATTTTAGACATAAAAATATTGAATTGTTCAATGCCATTTCTCTAGCGATTACAGTTGTTCTCTTCACAATTATTGCCTCATACTTTTCTAGAGATACAGATCCCGCCAATTTAGGTGGATTAGTCAATATATTTGTTGTCTTTCTAGGCTTACGTTTTCTTATTTTCCCACTTGCAGGTAACACCGATAACAAATTGTTTCATTTATCGAAAAGCAAAATTGTTCAATCCTTATTATGGGGCGCTGTTATCGGAACAATTAATGGTTACTTCGGAGCTGGTGGTGGCTTAAGTATGCTTGCTATTTTGACTGTTGTCTTAGGCTATGACTTGAAAAACGGGGTAGGTACAAGTGTCTTCATTATGACCTTTACCGCCTTCGTTGGTGCAGCCACACACATCATTTTAGAAGGTACGTATTGGGTGCCATTAATCATCACATCAATTTCAGCAATGGCCGGAGCAAATTTATCTAGTTTATACGCCAATAAAATTGACAGTAGCAAATTAAATAAAATCATTGGAACATTCTTACTTGTTTTTGGTATCGTTCTTGTCAGTGTCTATTTCACACAAACCCATTAATAAAACCGTGCAGAACTTTTTTATGGTCCTGACGGTTTTTTTATGCTTCTTTTTTTAAAACATTAATAAATGTCTCAACAATCTTTGGATCAAATTGTGTGCCTGCACAGCATTTCAATTCGCTGATTGCTTGGGGCACAGTTTTTGTCTTTTGATATACACGATCATGTGTCATCGCATCAAATGAATCAACAACAGCGATTACCCGTGCAAAAAATGGTATGTTATCAGCATCTAGCCCTTGTGGATATCCTTCACCATCATACCGTTCATGGTGGAGTAATACACCTTGGCACACCACATCGCTATCGGTGATATTTCGAATAATTTTGTACCCAGCTTCACAATGTTGTTTAATAACTTCATATTCACTTTTGGTTAATTTGGATGGCTTTTGTAAAATTGTATCTGGAATCGTAATTTTACCAATATCATGCACCTTTGCCAGGAGACTAACATCTTCAATTTCACTTGCTCTTGAGAAGCCTAATGCAATGATTGTTTTAACCGCAAGTTCACTAACACGCTGACTATGTTCTTTGGTTTCTTCGGTTTTAGCATTTAACGTTTCTAAAATTGAATCTAAAATCTTAGATTTACGAGATGAGCGACTATTTAATTTACGTCGATACATCTCGTTTTCAGCTTGCGTAAATGCTTCATCAAACGATAACTCAGAATCAAACACTGCCATGCCGCCCTTACTGACACTGAGTTCAATCATTGACCGTTTATTATAATTTTTGACGCTTTGTTCAAGTTTATTGGCTTGGGCTGTGACATAATCATAATCAACTTGTTTTGTTAACACAACAAACTCATCGCCACCAATACGAGCAATGAATAACGCATCATCAAATATCTCTTTTAAAAAGTTAGCGAGTTGCTTGATGATTTTGTCGCCTTTCATATGTCCAAACGCATCATTGACAAGTTTTAATCCATCGATATCAAATATTAATACAGAATAGGACCTCGGCAAATTCTTTTGGATATACTTCTCAAAATAATTTCGGTTATATGTATTCGTTAACATGTCGTGATCGGCTAAATACTTTATCTTCTCTTGATATAATATATTTTCTGTGACATCTAACACCATACCGGCAATGATTCTTTCATCCTCTAATTCTTCACGTTCACTCATTTCAATTGAATGTTCAAGATATAGGGTTTCACCGGTTTTTAAATTTTGGTGTTTTGCAAGAACTTTTTTAAATCCGAGTTGTTCTCCATTGAATACGCTACGGAAATGGCTTAATAAGTTTTGTTTCATTTGTTTGCCTTTTGCGTCATCATCTATAATTGTTTTACGTAAATTACGATAACTAATACTGCCGTCATTTTTAGGGACAATTCCTAATTTTTCCTCAAATACTTCATTGCCATAAATTGATAAATGATGTTTCAACTCACGACTTGACTGATACCAAATCATTGAATCTCGTGACTTGATTGCTAAATTTTCAGCAAGTTGTAACCGTTCATTTTTGATTCGTAGTTGTTCTAATTCACGGTTGCGATTATGGGCATCAGTTACATCAACATTAATACTAACAAACAATTCAGGCTCACCTTGATCATTGCGCGAAATAACGTTGGTTCTAACATCAATCCATTGTAAAGTGTTCTCATCTTTATAATTTGGAATTACCATATGATATTTTTCTAAGCCATCTGTAAATATTTTGTTGTGGGTTTGTCGAAATACTTGAATATCTTGTTCAAGACCATTTTGCTTTTGAACCATCAATACTTCTTGTTCATCTAAGATGTCACGAATTGTTTCATTTTTATATACACGATTAACAGACATCAATTTATTATATGATTCTGTAAAATAGTAACGTCCTTCTTTAAAATGGCGTTGAAAATAAAATACACCGACATTTGAATTAACCAATCCATAATCGATTAAATTATGTAAAATTTCTAGTTGGTTGATACGTTCAAAAACTTCTGACATATAAATATCAATTGCAACAAAAAAGCGGGGACTACCATCTGGATACCTTAAGAGGCATTTTCCATAAGCTTCCACCCAAACCACATCATCATCTGCTGTAACCGCTGGTGTACGTCCACCAAAAAAATCCGTTTTATTATTTCTTACTGCTTCATATGAATCCATTTCTGTTTGAATAGCTTCATCATATAATTCTGAAACCAAACGTGCTTTTTCACGGACTTTTTGAAATTCCACTGTATTATAAAGACCATCTTCATTAATAGGTACACCTAAAATGTTCGGTCCTTGATCGGATTGATAAAAGTGATCGCTATAATGATCATAATCAATCCACCATGTACTGCCTGCAAAAACACTCACGCCTGCGCCAACAACATTGCTGAACAAAGCCAATTGTTGTTCGGTTTCCATTAGTTTTTCTTTACAGATTAAATTCAATCGTAAGTTTGTTTTATTGAGATGTTCTACTTTAACTATAAAATGAAATGGACCATCTTGATGATTTCTTATATAGGTTGCTTCAGTTATATTGTCTAACGGTTGCTTGGTAATCATTTTAAGCATATCAATAAAACTTTGGTCAAAGCATTGTGAGACCAAAGGATAAGGATCATCGGTATAAACCCCTTCAAATCGTAATAGAAGAGTTGCACTAAAATTAAATGTGATTGTTTGCTGATGAATGTTAATCAAAGCGATGCCCAAGGCATCTTCCATTGAATTAATCGACGACTCAAAAAAGTCTTTGACATGATCAATGGTTATCGTTCGTTTTGTTTTCATGTAACACACCTCAAGGTTGTATTATATGTATTATATCATAATTTTGAAAATTAAAAAGCAAAGACTTCTACAAAGTGTCTTTGCTCAAGAATCTAAAAAAATTATTTTAGCAAGTGGAAATGGTGTCAATGCTCTTGGTAAAATTCCTTTAACATAAGCAATAAAAACACCATAATTAACAATCGGAATACCAAGTGATTTTGCTTCATTTATGCGATGCATCATTTCGTTTTTATTGAGCATACAAGCGCCACAATGAATAATCAGTTTAACATCGCTCATATCCTGTTTGTACCCTCCCCCACTGGTATATTCAAAGTTAAAATCTTTACCGGTAT
>JAIPGE010000051.1 GCA_021736285.1 Candidatus Izemoplasma sp. | reverse complement strand
TCTACTGTATAATAAAACTAAATTGGCAATATTCATCACGACTACTAAAATAAGGTGTGTATTGTTTTTTTATTTATAATGATTATGAAATAATATATATATAATTAAAAAGGGTGAGGTTGATTTTATGCCACAAGGACTCAATTATGAATTATATTTTAATATTGCATTTTTTGGTGTTATTGGTCTAGGCTTCTTAATTGGATATTTTAGAGGGCTTAGAAAAACATTGTACAGTTTAATTGTGCTTGTTCTTTTCTATGGCTTCTTTTTTATTACCATAGATGCCGTTGTCAATCAACTATGGGTCTTAGAAGTTCCTAGTTTATTTGATATGGCCGCACCTTATCTCCCAGAGATTGCAAACGAAACGACACTAGGTGGAGCAGTTTTCACACTGGTTGAATCTTACGCTGGTCAATACGTTGGTGACACGATGACCAATGAGGTCTTTGTCTCATTTGTTACAGGGATTTCACTATTCGTTGTAAAAATCATTTATGCAATTTTATATTTTACAATTGGACAAATTCTCTTTCGATTTGTTTTTTACATCATCCGTGTTTTATTTTTCAGTGGTAGTTCAAAACAAGTTATTCTTGATTACAATGGTGAAGAACGAACATTAAAAGGAAATCGCCAATTTAAAAAATATAAAAAAGAAGAAAAACGTCATAAAAAAGACATGAAAAAAATGGTTAAGCAAATGAGCCGTAAAGAAAAGAAACAACATAAAAAAGGTCAAGTACGGCTTGCGAAAGACCAAAAGAAATTTGATAAAAAACAAAAATTGAAAGCAAAAAAACCAATCTTTGGTGCCTTTACAGGTGCAGCCAAAGGTAGTTTAACAGCATTTGTCTCGATTATCCTGTTAGGTGGCTTTTTAAACATTACAGAGAGTTTCTTGGTGTTGTTACCAGAGGATACTTCAACCAATGCTCAAATTGTTGAAACCTATTTGTTATCAACCAATTATGATCCTTATGATCCGCTTTATCAAGAAGATATTACACCAAAGCCTATGGCAACCGGTCTGATTGATATTCCAACAAATATGGAAGGAACAATTGGTGAAGCGCGTAATATGATTGATGGTTATAACAACAATCTATTTATTCAAAATACCTATAAAATTAAGCTTACTGATGAAAACTATAGTAATGCTGTGCCATTAAATCTCTATTTGTTTGATACTATCTTCTCCTTTAATATTGATGAAGATAAAGTGTTATTACGTAGTGAATTGGATACAATGGCCAACACATTCAGTGTCCTCCTAAGTTCTGATTATCGTGAAACCAATGATGTCAGTGACATTACTGGAGAAGAAATCACAACATTGTTTGTGAACTTATCAGAAAGTAAGTTTATTACATCGCTTATTCCACTTGGTATTGAAATTGGGAGTAATTACTTTGAAACACCCCTTGAGATACCTATAGATGAGTTATATGCAATTGACTGGGCAAGTGAGTTGTCAACACTCGGTGCTGTTGCAGGGACGGCATTTGATCTTGTTAATACTGCTGGATTAATGGATGATACGACTGATTTAACAACTGTGACATTAGATGGCACAGAAGTTAGAGATTTGTTTGATTCTTTAAGTCAATCAGAAATTGCCACTCTTGGTGCTTACGTTGCTTTAGAACCATTGTTAGCCCAACAAGCCGGTCAAATTAGTGCAATAATTACTGTTCCTGCTGGTATGGTCTGGGAAGAAGAATATCAAGCTTTTGGTGAAGTTGCTGAAGCAATTTTAAATACCAACATTACCGTTGGCCAGTTACAAGAAGGCGATCCTAATATATTAATTAGTGCCCTATCAGATATGGACTTTACTGTCTTATTAAAATCTGAGATTGTGAGTCATGCCTTAAGAAATATTTTTGATGGCAGCGCTGGACTTGATGGTCTTGATATGGTTGTTGTTCCCACTGGTGTCACATGGTTTGATGTCTATGATGATGATGGCAACTTAGTTACCGCCGGTGAACTTAGAAATATTTTACAAGCTGTTAATGCAATTACTGGTGTTGCTACAGATTTTGATTTTAATAATTTAAGTTTGGATATTATCGCCAACTTTGATGACCCAACGATTGATACCATTTTTGATTCTGAATTACTTGTCGCAACAATTAGTGATTATATATTAAATATGGACTTAGGTACAACGCCATTGATTATTCCTGATAGTGTTATTGATGCGAACAATTATTTGCTCGCTTCAGAATTAAAAGCCGTTGCAAAAGCTGCTGCTGTTTTGGTTGATGATCTCGCTTGTGATGAAGGCGATACAGCGTGTGAAGACCAAGGGTTTGACATTGCAAAAGCCTTTAGTTTAAGTGATACATCCATAGATACATTAACTGGTTCAGATATTTTGGCATCAACAATTGGTGACTTGATTATCGATCAAGGTGGTACCGTTTTAACAATTCCTAACAGTACCCTTGCAACAATCAGCGTTGACAGTGTCAATCAAGATGTCATTAGTAAAGAAGAAATTAAGAAACTCTTTAAGGCTGTTGGTGTATTAGGATTCACTGACTTAGAAAATATGACATTTGATGCCTCAATTATCCAAAATTTAGGGACAGAAGCTGACACAACAATTCTAGACACGACCAAATCCAATACCCTCTTTGATTCAAAACTTGTTCACGCAACCTTATCACAAATGATGTTTGAACAAACCGAAGGGACAGAAGCTGTCTTGAGTGTTCCATATTTTGCTGAGAATGGCGATCCAATTATTATAGAAGATACAACCGATACATTGAATTATGTTGCAATATCTGAATTAAATAATATGCTACAAAGTTTGTTAACATTAAACATTACTGATTTTGCAAATGTCGATAGTTTAGATTTGAACGCTGTGATTGCTGATGCAGACACATTACTTGATTCTTCTATCTTACAAGCAACCATTTCTAAACAAGTCTTTGATTTGGGTACAGAAGTTATATTAGTCCCTTATCAAGATGTATCAGGTAGTGATGTTAGAGTTACTGTTGGCGACAGTGGTGCTGGTACAGACACAGAATACATTACTGAAAGTGAAATCATTGCAATCTTAGATTCCTTAGAAATACTCGGTATTACTGACATTAATACATTCAGTGGTTCTGTTGACTTAGCAAGCATCACAAGTGATCCTGGTAACATAACTAAAATGTTACTCAGTGCAACATTACATGCAACCATCTCTGATCAGTTAATTGATCAAGATGTTGCTGGAAATATTTCAATTCCATATCTTAAAGAAGATGACTTAACCGAAATACGAAAACTTGTTGGGCCAGTTGGCAACGAGATTGAATTCATTGATAAAACCGAAATTGAAGCAATGATTGATGCGTTGGATATTTTAGGATTAACAGATGTTGCTTCATTTGATGGAAATGTTGATTTGAGTCTCTTGACAGCAGGGACCAATGCGGCAACTGTCTTGGAATCGTCAACAATACAAGCGACTATTTCAAAACAAATATTTGATCTAGGCGACAATGTTGTTGTTGTTCCTTATGAAGATGTTGATACAAATGCCATTCGCGTAACGGTTGGTGATAGTGGTGCTGGTACAGAAACTATATATATTAAAGCATCCGAAATTGAAGCAATGATTGATGGCTTAGATATTTTAGGAATCACTGATGTTACAACGTTTAGTGGAACTGTTGATTTAGCAAGTATTACTAGCGATCCAACAAATGTTGATACCTTATTAACAAGTGCAACTATGCATGCAACCATCTCTGATCAATTAATTGATCAAGATGTTGCTGGGAACATTACGATTCCATACTTTGAAGAAGATGACACAACGGTAGTTAGAGAATTGATTGGCCCTATTGGTAATCAAACTGAATTTATTTCAAAAATAGAAATTAAAGAAGTTATTGATGCATTAAATATCTTAGAATTAACAGATGTTGGTTCATTTGATGGAAATGTTGATTTAAGTCTTCTAACCACAGGCACTAATGCTGAAGATGTGCTTAAATCATCTATCATTCAAGCAACGGTATCAAAACAAGTACTTGATTTACAAGGAACTACATCAGGTGCATCCTTTGTTGTGCCACACTTTGCTGAAGATGATACAACAGAAATTAGAAAAGAAGTTGGTAGCGGTCCTACACTGACAGAATATATTATAGCAACTGAACTTGAAGCAATGATTGATGGCATGGACTTATTAGGTATTACAGATGTCACTACATTTGATGGTTCAATTGATTTAACCACATTCTATGATTCAACAAACCGTAACATTTTATTAGGGTCATCAATTATGCAAGGAACCATCTCTGAACAGTTAATTGAACTTGGTGATGGGACATTGCGTATTCCAACTCAAGATATCGATACAAATGTTGTCAGAATTGTTGTTGGAGATGCCTTATTAAATACAGACTTTGAATATATTTCTAAAGATGAAATTGGTGCAATGTTTGAATCGTTAGAAGTCCTAGGGATTACTGATATCGGTACCTTTAGTGGAACAATTAACTTATCAAATATTTATGCAAGTGCCGATCAAGATATCTTACTAAGTAGTGCTTCTATGCATGCAACAATCACCAAACAAATGACTGATTTAGGAGACGCAACATTGAATGTTCCTGATGTTGATGTTAATAATGTTTCTATCCAACAGACAGTTGCAAGCACATTGTTTGTTGAAAAAACAGAAATCAAAGCAATGATCGAAGCCTTAGAAGTTCTAGGGATTGACGACATTACTGCTTTTAATGGGTCATTTGACTTTACCTTATTAGAAGATGCGGCCGATCAAGATATCCTACTTGGCAGCGCATCGATTCATCGAACCATTACTGATAAAGTCATTGATCTTGATGATATCGATGGCTTAATCAAAGTACCGAATTACACCCAAGCGGGTGAAACACCAGGCAATGAAATCCGTAAATCTGTTGGTACTGAGAATTATATAATTAAAAATGAAATCAAGGCTTTAATTGATGCCTTTACAGCAATGGGATACAACAACTTAGATACTTTTGGTGTTGAACTTAACTCAAGTGAATTCTTTGCAGAACGGGCAACAATTTTACTATCCTCAACACTTCAAGCGACGTTATCTGATAAACTATTGAACGGTACAGGTGGTGAACTGATTGTACCTGATACCAATATAAATACCACAGATGATATTCGACTTGTTCACAGTGATGTTACCTATGTTGATTTAACAGAGATTGAAGCTTTAATGGATGGTCTTGAAGCACTTGGATTAACAGACTTCGGGGCGTTAACCTTTGATCCTTCAACAGTTTTCGCAGCTGATTTTGATATTGTCTTAACCAGTGCATCACTCCAAGCAACCATCTCAAACAAAATTTTACCAAATGTCCAAGATGAAACAATTGGATCTGGTACGACTACCTTAATTGTTCCAACAGCCTTTAGGGAAACTATTACTGTTACTGGTTCTACTGTTGATAAACACATTGAAAAAGTTGAACTTAAAAAATTACTAGAGTCTCTAGAAGTCCTTGGTGTTAGTGACTTTAACGGTGGCATGGATGCATCAACAATTACATCAATGACAGATACCGAACTTGATACATTACTCTTTAGTTCAAGTGTCCACACAACAGTTGATAGTATGATGCGAGGCAATCCAAATATTGTTGTTCCAGCCCTTGCCGAGAATCCTTTATTAACCTATGCAAATTGGGACTTAACAACAAGAGATGAAATCAAATACTTCATTCAAGCAACACAACAAGTTGCGACAGGTGACTTCACAAACGTTAACTTCGATGCAGCTGCATTAGGTGGCTTAACAGTTGGACAACGTGACATCGTTGCTACGAGCATGATTGTAAGAAATATGATTACCCCTGACCTTGAAACATTAGCATCTAACCCGTTAAATCCATACACAATCCAAGCAACAGATTACATGAATGATGATACCAATACATTCTTACGCAAACAAGCGGTCTTAGATATTGTTGCTTACTATTACGATTAATATTAATAGCATCCCTAAAGGAGGCAACTATGATAATCAATCATATTAAACAAACAAATAAAGCTAAAATAAAATACGACCTTGTTAAAGACATCAGCATGCAAGTATTGGTTGGTGAAAAAGAAGGTTGGAAAGATCATGTGATGCGTGTGTTCACCGTAGAAAAAGGTGGACATACACCCCATCATAAGCATCCTTGGCCGCATATCAACTATGTCTTAGAAGGGCAGGGGACATTGCAAATCGAAGATGATATTCATCCTTTGAGTAAAGGATCATATGCGTATGTTGATGCGAATACAGTTCATCAATTTAAAAATACATCAAATGATCCCTTGAAGTTTATTTGTATCGTACCCAAAGAAGGTCACCAATAAGAGAAAGAGCCTAAGCATTATTGCGCTTAGGCTCTTTTTCAGTAATGTACAATCCTAATATAATAATAACTGTTCCCAATGTATTCAATAGTGTTATCGGATCATCTAGCACAAGATAACTCATAAACATTGTAAATACTGGGACCAAATAGATAAATAAATTTGTTTTAAATGTTCCAATTAATCCAATTGCTTTGTTCCACATAATGAACGCAACTGATGATGCGAGTAAGGCAAGATATAATACGCCGAAAACAGTTGTTGAATTGAATGTTCCCCACCTTAAAGATGCCCCAAATATAAAATTATAGATCAGTAAGACAGCGAGTGTATAAATAAATACTTTTCGTGTTTTTTGAATAATATGAAACTTTTTCTTAACAGTACTTAAAAACGCAGTATAGATTGAAAACATTAATGCGGCAGTAATTGCTAAAAAATCTCCTAACGGTTCAATACCTTTGATTCCACCTTTGCCAAAGACAACAAATCCAACACCGAGTAATGCTAAGGTAAGTCCTATAATGTTTTTTGGAATAAAATATGATTTTTGCTCCCGAAATGAGCTGATAATTGCAGTGAAAAGTGGAGAAAGTGCAACCAATAACCCAACATTACTTGGATATGTCATATCGACTGCCGTATTTTCAAAAACAAAATAAAGTCCAAGTCCAACGCCACTGCCTAAAAATAGCAATTCTGTTTTAAAATTTGTATCCCTATTAAATTTAGGATAAATGATGAATAAAAACACTGTTGCTATGAAAAGTCGCACAGATAAAATTTGTAGTGGCGTTATGTAATCTAGCATCAGTTTTGTTAAAATAAATGTAGAACTCCATATTGTAATTGTTGTAATGGCTAGAAAATAGCCGGTCAACTTTGTTCTCATGACATCACCTGTTCTCTCGATGTAACAATTATATCAGTTTTTTATATTTTCTCAATCCTATTATGTAACAAGAACTGATTTTTAAACAAATCAGTTCTTGTTTTATAAGTTAAATAAATTCATTTGTGAATCTTCAGGGATGCCTTCAAAAACATCTAACATATCTAGTTTATTAAACACTGTTTTAGATAAATTGGTTCTTGTCTTAATATCTTCTTGCGTTTTAAATGGTTCTTCTTCTCTAGCTTCAACAATTGAGTTCGCAACTTTTAAGCCGAGTCCATCAACTGTAATAAATGGCAGTAACAATTGTTTTTGATCTTCGGTTATTTTAAATTCTGTGGCATCTGACTCGTTGATATCAATTGTTTTAAAGCCAAAGCCACGTTTCACCATTTCAAGTGCAATTTCTAATATCGTATAAAGACGTTTATCACGATCCGTTGCGCGATTGCCTTGTTCATCAATTTCATTCATCCGTTTTCTAATTTCATATTCGCCACCTAAAAAGGCATAAATATCGAAATCACTCGCGCGTTTTGAAAAGTACGCACTATAGAATAATATTGGATGATAATATTTAAACCAAGCAATTCTTAGTGCCATCATAACGTAGGCTGTAGCGTGGGCTTTTGGAAACATATATTTAATTTTACCACATGACCAAATATACCAATCTGGGATATTGTGTTGTTTCATAATTGTAATATAACCTTCCCACTTATCTGGTTGAAATTGGGCTTTGCCTTTACGAATAAATTCTGATATTTCAAAAGCGATTTCTTGTGGCATATTGTTTTGAATCAAGTAAACCATGATATCATCGCGACATCCAATAACATTTTTAAATGGTATTTTACCAAAGCGTTGATTCTGCCCTGTTACGAGATCTCTTGCATTGTTACTCCAAACATCTGTACCATGTGATAACCCACTGATTTTTACGACATCGGCAAAGGTTTTAGGACGAGAATCAGTTAACATATCACGAACAAACTTGGTACCCATTTCCGGAATACCAAAACTTGCGACGGCACTGTTTAAATCTTCTTCTGTCAGCCCAATTGCGTCTGTTGAATTTAGCATGCCATAAACATTGGGATCATCAAGTGGGATTTCTCTTGCATCTGCGAATGGAAAATCAATTGGGTGTTGTTTGACATAATCCATTAAGAAACGAATCATTGTTGGGTCATCGTGTCCTAACACATCAAGTTTAAAGAGATTTTCTTCAAAACTATGATAATCAAAATGGGTTGTTCGCCAACTGCTTGTTGTGTCATCTGCTGGGTATTGAACAGGCGTCACATCATAAATTTCTTTATAAGTTGGGACCACAACAATACCGCCTGGATGTTGTCCTGTTGA
>JAIPGE010000050.1 GCA_021736285.1 Candidatus Izemoplasma sp. | reverse complement strand
AAAAACATCATCCTCTAAGAAAAGTTTAATATAATTATCAAGACCAATAAATTTTGGTGGTTCTAGCAAGTTAAAATATGAAAAACTAATGCCAAGTGACATGATGACAGGAATCACGGTAAACGTGAAAAAAAGAATCGCAAAAGGTGCTAGTAAGACATAATAATGTTTACTTTTTTTTATGTTTTTAAGTAACAACTCAAATTTACTGGGTTGTTTTAATTCAGTCACATTGTCTCCCACGTTGTACCTCCTAGTCTAGTCCGAATTCTCGGCGTTTTTTTGCTATTTCATCATTAATTATTTGCACATAATCATAAATTGTTTCACGCGGATTTGAACTTTCATTATATACCAAGCGGAATGCATTATCTAAATGTCTTCCTGTCATATACCCTCCTGGTACTTCGGGAATACCTCGAACCCAATCCCATTGTTGATCAAGTTTAGAGTATTCCTCAACTGTCCATGGTAACTGACTCATCGCTTCAACATTTGCAGAAGGATACCGTGCTGCTGCACCTAAAATACCTTCCATTTCCCGACCAAATTGAACTTGAGTATCTGTGCTGGTCCACCATTTTAAATATTCCCAAGCAGCTTCTTTATTATCACAATTTTCCATAATCATTGTCGCTGTTCCTGTTGAGACAGTCTCTCTACGGATATATGGTAATCCTGCTTCGTCTGTGTCCAATGTTCCAGGCACAGGTAAGAAATCCCATTTGCCTCTTATCTCTGGAGCAAACACACTCAAGACATTATATACATTATAATACGATAGTCCAATTGGCATCTGTCCACTTCGAAATCGATTTACAAAGTTTGCTTCTACTGGAAAAGAATAATCTGTATAAAATTGTGTCCACATCTCAAAAATCTCAGGACCTTTTGCTTCATTGAATCCACTACGTAGATTATTATCAATGTAAAACTCACCATCATTTTGATAAAACAATGTTGCATAAACAGGATTCGGTGGTAAATTCATAACTGGTCCTTGTGAAATTGGTATTGGTAGATAAAACTCTAAATTATGTTTTTGTAAATCTGGAATTAGCGTAATAACTTCATCCCATGTATTTGGAGGCGTTAATCCCAACTCTTCAAAAATATCAGTTCGGTAAAACATCATTAAAAATATTTGTTGTTCAGGAAGTGCATAATGTCCACCTTCATACTCAAATGGTACAATTGCACTATCTTTAAACCGCGTTGTAACTTCATCAAAATCATCAAACTGTGAAATATCATACACAGCATTCCGCATTGCATAATTAACTGGAATACTATTCCCTAATCCCATCGCAACATCTGGCCCAACATTAGATAATGTCGCAGGCAATAATACAGCACCATTAACCAATTTTAAATCAATTTTAATACCTGTTTCTAGAGTAAAAGACTCATCGATTAATTTTCTTAGAACGTTCGCTTGATCACGACCAATAGAAAGCCAAACTTCAATAGATTCATTCGTTTCAAAGTCTTCAGTTTGTCCCAAGTTTGAATAATCAGTATTAAATGTCGCTAAAAAACTGCGAAAACTGAACCATATGCTTTCTAAAGTAGATTCATTGGCTAACGGAAGTTGATCACTTGGATTATGAAGCGCGAAGTAATCAATTTCTAACGGTTGTGCACTTAACAGTAATACCAATGTTCCTAATGATGAAATATTACTGTTATAAGTTGATAAATTTTTATGAATATTACGAGGCGTTTCTATAAAATCTTCTAACTGTAGAATCACAGTATCTAAGATCCCTGTTTTTTCTGACTTAGACCCCGATATTTCAATAATCTTCTCACGGATTGCATTAAGATTATCTCGTTCGTCTTGTAGTCGACCTAAAAGATTATTAACGCGATCTGTTAATTGATAATCCCGATATTGATCAGGTTCTGGACCTGTATATACTAAAATCTCACGATATAATTTATTCAAATTACTAATAGACGATTGTACTTGTCCAATTAATGGTCCATAATCACCTAACGAAACCTCCATTTTTAATGTGTGTGTGCCTTTTTCCAAATAAAATAAGTAGGCTTCATCTTGTGTACCCAAGGTTTGCATTCGCCAATCATTTGATGAAGCAAATGCATAATTTTTCATTTCTTTAAATGGAATTTGATCATCAATATAAATATTCCGATAAACATTCATACCGGTTGCTAATTTTTGTTTAACTCGAAGGCTGATGGCATAAAGGCCACTTTCTTCTACTTCAAACTCCCAAGCAATAAAATCATTGGCAACTCGCCAATTATATCCCCCAATGGTGTTTAGCCTCACAAGTTTGGGATTGCTCGGAACTGTTTTTGAACTGGTACGATCATTTAATGGGTATAATGTTGGTGACGAGCTATAGGCATGTTCTTCTGCCTGAATAAAAGATAAATCTAATTCAGTTTTTTGATAATTATTGAATTCATATCCATCAGCTATTTCAGCATATGATTTGAGTGTTGAGGTACTTCTAATTTCAATACTTTCTATCATTAGTGGTTCTCGAATACCCTCTAATGTAATTGTGTTCACACCTTCTTCAAAGTAAAACGCATAAGGATCATTCACATATCCGATATGATCTTTAAAATAACTTGATGTCCACATTGGTAATTCAACTTGACTTGGTCGAATATCATTATCATTAACATCTTGTATGATGGCACCATCATTTCCCCAAATGCGCTGAAATGTTAGGTTATCTGCGCCAGAAAACGGAATGTCATCATTGATATAGAGTGCCCTTTCAATTGAGGCACTTCTTCCTTCATAAGGATAATAATTTATCAGCAAGTTATAGAATCCACCATCTTCAACATAAACACTCCATGTAACACGACTATCGGCATCAGTTAACAACACATCATTTTTGTCTTGATATGATGAAAATACTTGATGACCTCCTTCAGCAACAGCGAAAGCATTACTCTCAATCACAATGTTAACATCTCGAGGATAGACATCATCATGTGTGTCAAGATAGTCATAGTATTCAGACATATCAAAATATGATAGCTCATCGTAGTCTATTTGATTACTTGTATCCACGTTATAAGCCATCGCATTTTGACGATTATTTAACCAAATTGAATCTATTGTCACAAAACCAACAAATAGAGTAAGTAGTGTTAGTAACACTATGTAAAATTTTCTCATCTAATCTAACTCCTCTTTATAGCCTCCCCCTTTTCTAACTATCAGAAGAGGGGGAGTCCTTATCGATTAGTCTCCTAAATAATCCAATAGTGCTGCTTCATAAATTGGTTTTATTGTATCCACAGTTGTTCTTGCATTACCTTCTCGAATTGCAATGTTGATGTTTCTTGCCCAACCATTTTCACTATATGCACCAATACCGATTGCATTTATTAAATCTAAGTATACTTTATCATAGACATCGATATACGCGTCAATATACTTTTGTTCATCAAATTTTGTCATCAATACAGTGGCAAAATCAGTGTCTGCCTCTGTGTCTGATTTCCAAAGTTGTAGTTCATTCCAAACTTCAAATACTAACGCTTCACGATCTGGTTCCATACCACTTGCCATTGTCATGATTGCGACACCATTAATCGGACTAATGTAATCATCTTGATAGTCATCTGCAGCGGGATAAGGTACAAATCCTATTTCAAACTCGAGTGTTCCCCAACGATTCTCAGCAGTTAAAAACCATAAACTACCAGGATGCATTGCAACTTTTCCGGTTTGCCATAATGCAGAGCCAGAATCATATTGTGGACTCGGTTCAAACAATCCTTTTTCGTGTAACGTTGTCAGAAAATCATATGTTTCTAATGCTGGATTTTGAGCAAATGCAACGCGTTCAGTTTGTTTATTAATTAAGCTACCACCATTTAATGTTGTCATCGCATTCGCATAATAACTAAACATTCCACCAAGTGCATACATATCATCTGGTTGTCCACTGAGTGCTGTTTGAACCTGTGTTGCCCATGCTTCAAATTTACTCCAGTTCCATTGGCCATCTAAGTATAAATCAGATGGATTTTCAACACCAAGACTATCAATTAAATCAGCATTGTAATAAAGTCCTGTGTCAATTGAAGGTTTATATGATTCAAATCCATAGACTGCATCTTGGTATTCGCCAATATCGTGCCATGCTTGATCAATATTTTGTCCAACAGTGTTTAAGTATGGAGTAACATTCGCAACTGCATTTCCTTTTACCAACTCTTGAATCCAGTCACTGGTTACCCAATAAATATCACCTAATGGGTCTCCTGCAACACTTGCATTGATGATTGCTTGTGTTCGTGCTGGTCCCCAAGCGGCACTTGAAGAATAGTTTTCATAATTGATAATTACATTATATTGTGCTTCAACATCTTCTTGTAATTGTTGACGCTCTAATTGGTCAGTACCCGTATAGGCTTCATGAAATGGATCAATCTCATATACTGCCCCATGCAAAATGGTAATCACTTCAGGGTCATTTTTAATACATGTTCCATCAATTAGTGTGTAGTGAACTGCACAACCATCTAACCCAATAACAGATACATCTCTTTCTACAGTTGTAACGTTTGAATCAGAGTCAGTAACGGTATACTCAATCGTGTAAATACCTACTGCATCTGTATCGACTGTTCCACTGATAGCGATACTTGATGTGAGATTACCGTCTTCTTCATCGGAAGCAGTAACATCACTTAATGGATCAAAGCTATCTCCAATGGTTATTTCAAGATCTTCAACACCACTAAAAACAGGATATCCTTGGTTGACTTCGTCAGCAACGCATTCACCGTTTTCTTCGTGATATCCATCATTACATTGGATTTTGCCATTGTCGTCACCACCACAGCCCGTTAATATTAAAATAAAACTAAATACCGTCAAAAAAATTAAAACCTTTTTCATAATAATCTCTCCCAATTTTTTTCCATTACTCTATATGTAACTGTTAATAAATAGAGTGTTTTTTCTATCTTAATTATACAATGTTTATTGTTATATTAGTAGTTCTTAATGAGAACTTTCACATTTGAAAAAATATTTTCAAACAATTGAAAACTTCTTCATCCAGAGATTTGTCCTAAGATTCATTTTCTTGCTAAAATATACGTCAATATCATCATAGTTATTGTTAATGAATAAAGAGAAAAGTTATCCCTAGGGATAACTTTTTTAATGAAAGAGGAGTAGTTTGTTAAACCATAATCCCATACGATTCATATTTTGAATTTAATTTCATAGTGCTTAACAATCAACTACTCCTCTTGTGTTTTTATTTAACCTTTAGGCATGTGCTAATCATCATGTCATCGATTGTTGATAGACAATCCTTAGGCTATTATTTTTTTCTAATAAAGAATAATCCAGCGCCACCAAGTGCAGCGAATAATACAACAACAATACTTCCTGTTGCAAGAGATGATCCACATCCTGTTTCTGCTAAAACTTCTTCTTTATATTCATCAATTGAAGCATCAATTAATGTTTGTACATCTTCATCAGTTAATAAGTCTGCGTCAATTAACGCTTGAACGTCTGCTTCAGTTAAAATTTGTGCGTCAAGTAATGCTTGAACCTCATCAGCGGTAATTGTTTGATTATCTAACATTGCTTGAACCTCAGCTTCTGTTAATGTTGGTTCAACGACAATAATTGAGAACGTCACAACATCTGTGTTACCTGCTAAATCTTCAACAGTAACTTCAACAGTGTAAGTATCTGCAGTGTCAAGTAATAATCCACCATTATTTGATACGTAAATTGCTAAATCATCAATTGCATCTGAGTTATCAAGCGCAACAACATTGCTTAATATAACGTCATCGATATCAGTGTGCTCACCAGCAACTATTTGCATCTCGTCGTTAACAATAAGTGCGTTAGGTGCGGTAATATCATCAACTGTTAAGACATAAGATGTTTCTGTAACAATATCATAATCAAAATCTGGTTCAGGCCAAGTAATGCTGATTGGTGCATCATAAGCAAGATTTTCATCACGTAATGTTTGACCATTAGGTGTTCCGTGTGCAGCAACAACATATCCGCCCTCAGGAATAACAACAGCAGCTTGCCATGTAGCAAATGCTGTAGCATCTCCAAGAACAGTACCTGAACTAGTTGTGTAATCCCAATCGTAACGATCATAAATTTCATCAACTAATCCATCTGCACCGACAAGGACCATAACGCTTCCCCATCCACTACCAGCATCATGGAAAGTAGCTGAATCTGTATAAACCATAAATTTACCAGAGTTTGCATTGATAGCAGCTTCAGGATTGATTTCGCCATCCCATGTTTGTTCAACACTATCTACAAATAATTCTGGTTCAACACCATCAAAATGTACATGATGTGTGAACTCTAAATCAATTGTATATTCTCCTGGTTGTGGATAATATTGGTTAAATCCATCTGGTAAAGTAACTTCAATTGTATCTGTGACATCATTACCATAACCGTCATCCGCAGTAACACCTTGTAATAAATCAACAAAAGCATCTTCATTTACATAACGATCATCAACACCTATAAATCTAGGTGGCATAACACCAATAACAATATCAATCATTTCTTCTGTAACATCACCTTCAGGTGTAGTTACGTTAAATGTTGCAGTATATCCTTTACCAAAGACTGAAGTGTCAATAACTGTTTGTTCTGCACTTAAATCATACTCTTCATTTGTTTCATTCCAAGTATAAGTTAAGGTTTCTAATACGCCAGTTTCATCAGCAATTTCAACTGTAAAATCTAATTGCTCATCATTATTAATGATTTGTCCACTCGCATCGAACATATCTGTCCATACTGCTTCAACAGTTGTTGGCATTTCAAATGTACCATTATAATCAACAACAACATTGATTCCGTCAGTAGCTGGATCATCATCTAAAGCTGCTAATCCAGTATACCAAGCTGGTTGATCATCATAAGTTACTGTTGCTGGTGCAGTTGTAGTATCAAGCATTGCTTCTGGGAACATACCTGTATAATCGGTTGTCTTTACATTGTTTGCTCCATCACGATCTAGATAACCAAAGTATAATACACTCCATCCAGCAGGGATAACTACGTTGTTTGGATCATCAGTAATGATGTCAGACCAAGTAGTCTCATCTGTATCAACTAGAGGGTCAATGCCTTCTTTGTACCATTTTAATGAAGCCAAGGGTTCAACAACATATCCATCAGTATCTGTGTCATCCATCTTCATACGAATTAATGCATCAATTTTTGTGACTGCATCAATTGCATCAAACGCTGCTTGTTTAGTAGTAACTACTGCATCTGCATCGTCTTTTTCTTGTTGAGTACTGTTTGTGTCAGCATAAACAGCATCACGTGCAGTAATTGCATCAGTTAATTCTGTTTCAGCATCGGTATAAGCTGTAACTTCCGCTGCAGTTGCAAAACGCCAATCTGGAGTGGTTGCATCCCCATCATTATAAAGATCAAACTTATTAATATAGTTGTCTTCATACATTATAGCATTACCATCTGCATCAAAGTACACCCATATACGAGGTGTTGAATTGTTAGAAGTATCACCCCGTGAGTTACCTGTATCAATAATCACTTCTGATGCTGTATCATTTACAAATAATCCTCCGAATGAACTCCATGAAGCACTTGGGTATTCTGTGAAATCATATAATCCGTCAGAGTTTGCATCATCGAATTCAACAGCATAACGTGCGTTGCCACTAACGACATGATATCTGTGACCATAATACGTTACGTCCCAATGTGAATCTCCAACTTTTGTGTTTGGACAACTTTCTTCAGCGTTTAAACATGCTTCCTTATCATAAGGATATAAGTCAATAATCTCTTCTGCTTGTACGTTGCCCATTGTTCCGAGTCCTAATAGTACTACGAAACTAGCCATAAAAAACAATAAAACTTTTTTCATTTTTTCCTCCTAATCCTTTCTCTTAATTGTTATTATATTTAAATACACCTTTATTCTACAACCTCATGAAAACGCTGTCAATTCAATTTAAAGAACTATCGTGTATATAGGTTGTTTTTACGAATATAGAATGTTTTTTTCAAAGTTTTGATACAATTTCTATCTTACTGATCCTGGTACATATGTATAAAATGTTCTACTTTCAGTGACACCATTTTCAGTAACAGTTATGGTGTAGCTGACAGTTGTTGCACGTTCTGGAATTGATAGTATTCGCCCATGATTATCTAGTATATCGGGGTTGTGAGATGTAAATGTAATCACGGCATCAGGATGATTGGTACGAATATAATATTCGTTGGCGACAAATTCTTCAAAGAGTGGAATAAGACCTGAATTACGCAATGTATTTGGACAATCTTTTCCAGAAAAATCATTGTGATATGTTTGTTGTGATAATGGAAGATTATTGCGAACTAAGATATCAACCACAAGTTTTGCTGTACGTTGCCAAGTTCGGTACATATCACCATCATCATTGACACTCATCTCAATTCCAACACCATTTCGGTTTCCACCACCTAAATAAGTACCATCTCCAGGATTTGTACTACCATCTCCGGCATGGTATCCCCGTTCATCCTCAGGTAGATGTTGATAGACGTCATGATCATCAATTGTATAATGCCATGATACCCAAAGTGGATTTTCTAAGATTGCATTATTGTATAAATAATTAGCGTGACACAAGGCATTTGAATCTGTCGCTGTTGAGG
>JAIPGE010000049.1 GCA_021736285.1 Candidatus Izemoplasma sp. | reverse complement strand
TAGTCTTTCTTGTATTACAAGACTACTTGTTGCGATTCAAAATAAAACCTAAAGTTTTTTGGGAAAACAATCTATCAAAACAAAAACGTAATACACTATTGAATATTTTATTTAAAGAAACAGATATCCCACTTCATTTGTTTTATAAACATAGTCGTATTTTATCTTACAACAACACCTATTTCATTGTTTATTATAAAGATACAAATCCTAAAAGTTTTATCGTAAAAAAGGACTTCAATTAAGAAGTCCTATTTTTTTACGATTCTTAGCAATGCGTCATATATTGCGTCAATGGTATCTTCTAAACTTAAATGATGTTCAATATCCACACTCGTATATCGGATAATACTCCCTGCTACAACTGATTGTATCATAAATATCGTTTTATCATTCAACTGCTCGGGAATAACAGCTTCTTCAATGCCTTTTTGGATGATTTGGGTGAATCTTTTTTCATAAAACGTACGAACTTTATGCATATTTTCAATCATTTGAGGTTCAATAAATTTAGGAAACGTATGTTCATATTCAACCTGAATATACCGCATAATATAACTTTTTTGATCATTTAACTCAAACATAAATTGTAATTCTTTTTTAAACAAAACTTCAAATGGTAGTGTGTCATCAAATGGCGCATCGTAAATGGCTTGTAAAGTCTTGTCAAATAATTCTGATAATGCCGCTTGGACTATGTCTTCTTTTGTTGAAAAATATTCATAGATGGTGCTTTTACCAATATCAACAACTTCAGCCAATTCTGACATTGTAAAATTAACATTTAGGCCCCCCTCTTTAATCATCGCAAGAAGGGCATCAATAATCTCTTGTCGTCTATTCATATGTGGCACCATACTTCATAAAATCATAAACTAATAGTGCCAAACAAATGATGACGAATACACTGCCTAAAATGATATATAAGAATTGTCCTAACAAAATCTGCGCCGCGATGATTCCACCAACAAATAATAAAATCAGCATGATTAAGAATACGCGTTTAGCATACCGATATAATAAGTAATACATCATCGGAACAATAAGCAATGTCAACATCGTCGCATAGAGCAAACCACCAATTGTAGTCACCGCCATTGGTTGCATCATCTCAGCACCTTCACCAAATCCTAAGGCCATAGTCAATAACGCTAAAATCGTTGTTAGAGCTGTCATTACAATTGGTCTTAATCGTGTTTTACCTGCTTCTAGCAACGCATCTTCAACCTCATATCCCTCGTCAATAAGTTGATTGGTGTAATCGACAAGAACAATACCATTATTTACAACCACACCGACTAAAATAACGAATCCAATCAATGCGACAACACTTAGTGGCATATTTGCAAAATAGAGAATGGCAAAACCACCGGTAAACGCTAGTGGAATAGTAAACATAATAATAAATGGATATTTCAATGACTGAAATTGTGAAGCCATAATCATGTAAATCAGTACAATAGCTAACAAAAGCGCTAATCCAAGTGTTTCAAAGGCTTCCATGGTCTCTTCATTTTCACCACTGATTGTATAACTGAAGCCATCTGGTAAGGTGTAATTTTCAACTTCCTTCTTAATTGTATTTGAAATGTCAGTGACATTCACATCTTCTTCAAAATCAACATCAACGGTTAGTGAACGATTGCCGTCAATATGTCGAATATTGTTTAACCCTTTTTCTAATTCAACAGAAGCAACGTCACCAACAGTGATTGGATTACCTGTCATCATATTCGCACCGACGACAATTTCTTCAATCTCTTCAATCGAACGTGATGCGGTATTGATATTTGATGTATCATCAATGACATAGACATCATACAAACTTCCTTGTTCATTGATTGTCGTTATCACTGTTTCAGTTTGCAATTCTTCTGCGATAATGCCCAATACTTGCGCTGTTGTTAAGCCATTTTGAATGGCAATTGATTTATCCACAGTAACATGTATCTCATCAGATAGAATACCAATCCCATCATTGACATCTTCGACCCCTTCAATGCCGGAAATTAAACTCGCTATCGCTTTTGCTTCTTGCTGGAGGATATCTAAATCATAGCCAAGTAAAACAACCTGTAAGCCACTGCCTGTCAACATCTCTGTTTGTTGCTGCGAACCAGACACAGATACATTCACCATTTGATAGTCTGTCGCAAGTAACTCTTTAATAATAATTTCATTTTTTGATGTTGTATTGTTGCGATCATCACCTAATAAAACATTGACAGTCGCATTATTTTCATTTTGTAGTCCAAAGAACATGCCTTGCATTGATCCTAGTGTAATCCCAACCGTTTCTACATCATTAATTGCAAGTAAATCATTATTTAATGCTTCTAAGATATCCGTAAATTCTGTAAATGACAATGGGGTATCAACTGGGTTACTTACACTGACAACAATTTCTCCTTCATCAGACGGTGGAAAATATTCAAACCCTTTTGCTTGAGATACATATAAAAATCCACCAAAGAGAATCATTACAAGTCCTAGTATCCATACCTTATACCCAAATGCAAACTTATAAATTCTTTCATAAATCATTTTATATCTAGGATATTTATGAGTTTGTTTTTTATCTTTTAGAATCTTTGAAGATATAGCTGGTACTAATGTTAATGCAATAATCAGTGATGCGAATAAACTATAGGCAATTGTGTATGCCATTTCTATAAAGATTTCTTTAATAAACCCTTCGATAAATAAGACAGGAATAAAAACACTAATTGTTGTAATCGTAGATGCGGTAATTGCGCCTGCGACTTGTTTGGCTCCTTGAATAGCTGCTTCTTTATTTGCTTTTCCTTCGTTTTTAAGCCTAAATATATTTTCCATAACGACAATCGAATTATCAACAAGCATGCCAATTCCGAGGGCTAACCCACCAAGTGAGACAATATTTAAAGTAATATTAGAAAAGTAAATCAAAACAATTGCAAACAATAAACTAATCGGAATGCTCACGCCAACAATGAATGTTGCACGGGCACTTCTTAAAAAGATTAACAATACAATAATCGCTAATACTGCGCCGATGTATAAATTATTAGATACACTTCCTGTTGCTTGTTCAATATATTTCCCTTGATCTAATAGAACTGTTATCTCTGTGTCACTTTCTGTTTCAATATCTTGTAATAAGGTATTGATTTCATTGGTTACTTCTGTTGTGGCAATATTACTGCTCTTCTGAATCGTAATTGAAATTGCATTATTACCATTCACCTTTGAATAGGCATTGGTGTTTGCATTAACGTATGTCACGTCAGCAATGTCATCCAACGTTACAACAACAGGTTCAATACCTAATAAAGCAACACCTGGGAAATTAAAAATCTCGAGTTGATTTAACGCATCAACGGTTTGAAAGTCATCCCCAACACGCACCAAATAGTCAACACCTTCGATGTTGACATAACCAACTGGAAAACTAACATTTTGCGCTTTCAAAATGTTTTCTATAAGCGGTTTATCCAATAAAATAGGATTATCCGGTGGTGACGGCATTGCATCATACATACTTTGTAGTTGTGTATTAATCGTGTCAATGGCAGCTTGATCTAAAACAACATGAACATCACTTTCATATGCCCCTGATATTGACACACTTGCAACTCCCTTAATCCGTTCAATCCGTGGTATAACATCTTCGACAACATATGTTGTGAGTGCTTGTTCGCTTAATCCCTCTTGTGACACACTTAACTGCATTACTGGCATCAAATCAGGATTCAGTTTAATAATCATTGGATCCATAACGTCATCCGGTAATTGAGATGCTATCATATCAAGATTCTCACGCATTTCTAAAATAGCGCTATCCATTGATGTATCACTATTAAATTCTAAAATAACCATCGAGACATTCTCACTTGATGTTGAGTTCATTTCTTTGATATTTGTAGTTGTGGCTAAACTTTCTTCAATTGGACGTGTAACTAACTGTTCAATTTCTTCTGGACTCTTGCCTGGATAATACGTCACAACAACACTATATGGAATGTTTAAACTGGGTAATAAATCTGTTGTTAGATTGGTGTATGACACCACCCCAAAAACAATTACAATAATGACAGCCATAAATACAGTAATGGCTTTGTTTACGGAATATGATGCTAAATTTTTCATCTATATCCTCCTCATATTAAGATCCAGACCGAACGTTCGGTCGGGATTATAATACCATACTTCTATTTAGCTAGTCAAATAAATTCCTCAATGAATTTTGTAAATATATATATGAGCTATTTCAATAATTCTTTGGTAAAAACTATTGAGGAAAATAAGCTGAAACATTTCCGTTTGTTGTATCGGCATCAAACTGATCAGGTATAAATGATGTATCCTCATTGAAGAGATCAATATTACCATTCGTTGATTCACACGTAATGATGTTAACATATACATTACTGAGTTCAACATCACCATTTACAACGTCACAAGTTAAACTGATACCATCTTGTGCATCTGTGTTGACGTTGATCATGACAATATCTCCATTATCATTATCAATTTCATAACTTCCAAACGTAACACGCTTGGTAGAAATACGACCATTGGTGTTGTTGATGTCTAATACTCCCATATTACTTGATGTTGTATCTAATACCGTGATATCACCATTGGTGTTTTGGATTGTAACGTTGTTTGTCACTGTAACATACTGTAAACTAATACTTCCATTCACGAGTGCTACTTCCAAATCATTTGTCTCAATGTTGTTGATATTAAGATCTCCACTCACATTCTCGATTGTTATGTCATCTAGCAATAATGACTGTGGTACTTCAATCCGCAGTTCTTTTTTCATTCCAAGTAAATCAATCAGTGAGGTAACTTCCCAGGTGAACCAATCGTTGTTACGTGCTTCAGTAATGATGATTTGATTGGTATTATCATCAATTGTCGCAGTAAAATCGGTTGTTTTATTGTATTGATGATAGATGTGAATCGATTCATCATCTGATAATACCACATTGATTTTCATCCATTGTAAATCCGTTGCGACAGTCCACTCTTCTTGATTAACAATATCATCTGATACATCTAGTTCATAAGTATCAATTTGTAACTCATTATATTGGTAGTATGCCATCACTTCTTCTTGATTACCAAAAAGCCATATTCCGGTGTAGACAATCGTAACAATTGCGCCTACTAAAGCAATATTCTTCACACTTTTTATCAGTCTATGACGTTTAAACCAGCGATCAACACTCAATTTGCTTAATCCTCTAATGTATTTATCACGTTTTTTTAATTTAAACACATTTAAGTGCCATATAACTATTTTCTTTGTCACATAAAGCGCTGCTTCTAAGACAACAAAAGCAAATAACAATAGCAACACGTAAGCTGCTGTGAAAAAAGCAAACATAAATTCATCATAAAAGGTACGTTCTCCAAGAATTAAAGGGATGACACTAACATATGAAAGCATTGATCCAAATATAGAAATCACAATCGTATATAGTGTTGGAATTAACCATGTTGCGATAAATAAATCAAATAATAATACCATCACAACACTAGCACCGTTAACATTGGTATAGCGTTCACTTTTATCTTTGACATACTTTTTACTAACACCATATTCTTCTAACACATTTTTAGCTATTTTCTGTGGTGATTCTAACTCAGCCAAAATTTCTTCTTCTGTTCGGTTTTCATAGATTGTTCCTGTATGAAACCTTTCCTCATAAAACGCAATAATTTCTTTCCGTTCTTCCTTGTCTAATACGTCTAATTCTTTGTTTAGTGCATTTAAAAACTCTAATTTATTCATAACGATCACTCCTAATCATTTTATTCACAACCCGTTGAAACTTAACCCAATCTTTTTTTAACTCAACCAACCGACTTCGCCCTTGCTGGGTCAACCGAAAATATTTTCGTGCTGGACCGGCATCGGATTCTCTTAAATATGTTTCCGTGTATCCATCTTTTGTCATTTTTCTTAAGATAGGATAAATGGTACTTTCACTAATTGCCATATTTTTCGATATTTCTTGATAGATATCATACCCATATCGATCCTTTGTATCTACTTTACTTAATACAACCATCTCTAAAACACCTTTTTTTAATTGTGTACTCATAAAGACCTCCTTTGAAATTTATATATCGTCCATTACAATACGTTATATGGTATCATATTATGTATAGTACCATACTAAAAATAATAATGCAAGAAAAAAATAGAAAAACTAAAAAATAGTTTTTCTATTCAATATCTATTATTCGCATACCGTTTGTTGGTGCCCCAATTGGGAATCCCCCGGTAATTATTAATCGACTTCCTTTTTGCGCTCCATATTGCTCTTTAACTAACTTTATTGCATTTGCTACAACAGTTTCAACATCTTTTACCAAATCAAAACGCACTGGCTCAACACCACTATGTAATTGTAGAGATTTCGCACTGGCCTCTGTTGGAGTAAGTGCTAAAATTCGTGCATTTGGTCGGAATTTTGACAAGTATCGTGCTGTGTTTCCCGTCATTGTTGGCACAATAATTAGATCAACTTTACTTTGAATGACCGTATATGCAACACTTATTGCAATCGATGTTTGAATATCTCTTGACGTTGTTGTTGTTTTGTTGGCGCGTTTTACAATGTCTTTACGATCAACTTGGTTTTCAATTGATTTTGCAATTTTAACCATCATTTCAACACTTTCAACAGGATATGCCCCAATTGCACTTTCACCACTGAGCATGATTGCATCAGTTCCATCATAAATCGCATTGGCTACATCGCTTACTTCAGCGCGTGTTGGTCGTGGATGATCAATCATTGATTCAAGCATTTGTGTAGCAGTGACACTGATAATACCTTTTGCCAAACATTTATTGATAATACTTTTTTGAATGATTGGCACATCTTCTGCTGGTACTTCAACCCCTAAATCGCCTCGGGCTATCATTACACCATCAGCTACATTGATGATTTCATCAATATTTTCAACACCTTCTTTATTTTCAATTTTCGCAATAATTTGGATATTTTCATTTCCGTTTTCTTTCATAATATTACGAATTTCTTGAACATCCTCTGCCCGTCTAACAAATGATGCGGCAATAAAATCAACATTGTTTTTACATCCCCATATGATATCTTCATAATCTTTTGATGAAATAAAATCTAAATTTAATTTTACCCCCGGAACATTTATTCCACGTCGATCACTAATTGTATGCGTGTTTTCAGCATAACCTTGAATGGTCTTGTTTGCCATATCAATCGCTTTAACTGATATTTCTAAATAGCCATCATCTATTAATATGGTATCACCAACTTTCATATCTCGGTGAAGATTTGGATAATTCACACTAAAGTCAGAGGCTGTCCCTTCAATTTCTTCAGTATGAATTGTTACTTCCGTACCTTCTTTGATTGTTGCTTTTCCACCTTTAAATGCATGGGTTCGAATTTCAGGTCCTTTGGTATCTAAAAGTGCCGCAATATGTGTTCCTAACTCTTTATTAACCTGTTCTAATCTTACCATGCGTTCAAGATGTATGTCATGATTGCCATGAGAAAAGTTTAACCGCATAACATCCATTCCTGCTTGTGTTAAAGCTTTCATCTTCTCAACGGAATCAGTCGCAGGTCCAATGGTACATATAATCTTTGTTTGATTAACTTCTAACATATAGTCACCTCTATTTTAATCGGCCGACTAGGCCGTAGCGTTTGTTTGGAATTTCCCGTTTTTTATTTAACGCAAAATTGATATCATAATCCACATAGTCCATACCTTTTAACCCCACAGCACGACCACCTTTACCATTGACAATAAGTTCAACAGCATACTCGCCCATCTCGGTTGCTAAAACGCGATCAAAGGCAACAGGATCGCCTCCACGTTGAACATGACCTAATACAGTTGCTCTGGTTTCATATCCTGTGTAGTCTTCAACTTCTTTGGCTAATTCATTAACATCTACTATATTTTCAGTCACAACGATAATTGCGTGCCATCTTCCACTTTCATGTGCTTTCTTGATTGCATTTAAGGTACGTTTTTTCTCAAATCCTGTTTCCGGTGTAACAATATATTCACTACCGCCAGCAATACCAGCATATAATGCTAAATCACCACAGTTTCGACCCATCACTTCAACAATACTACAGCGTTGATGTGACATTGAGGTATCACGTAATTTATCTATATCGTCTACAACTGTTTGGAGCGATGTAAAAAAACCTATAGTATAATCTGTTGAAGAGATATCATTATCAATGGTACCTGGTAAGCCTATACAAGCAATGCCCATTTCTGTAAGTGCTTGTGCACCTCTGTAGGTACCATCTCCACCAATAACGACCAATCCTTTAATCCCTAGTTCATTTAAATTATCAACCGCTTTTTGACGGACTTCTTTTTTCTTGAATTCTGGATAACGGGCACTACCAAGAAGTGTACCTCCACGTGATAAAACCCGTGTCACGTCAAACCGTTCTAATTTTTTAATAGTTCCTTCAACAAGTCCCTTATATCCATAATAAACACCATAAACTTCATATCCATAATGAAGTCCACTACGTACAACTGCACGAATAGCGGCGTTCATTCCTGGTGCATCTCCACCAGATGTAAGAACTGCAATTCTTTTCATTATATGTCGAGTAGACTATTCTCGACTTTCACCTCACTTTATTTAATGAGGGTAAGTCTTATAAGCCCCTCACAGAACCCATCGTGCCCAATTAAGGCAATAGGCTCTTCATATAATCTTCAATCACCAAATATTAACGT
>JAIPGE010000048.1 GCA_021736285.1 Candidatus Izemoplasma sp. | reverse complement strand
GCATAAACCGATGGGCTTAATGAAGAAAAATGGAGTGTTCTTGGTTCATAATAATCAAAATTTGTTTGGACAATCGTTTCGTTAAATAACTCTGGATGCATGTGTAAGAGTTGGATAACATCTGCTTGTTTAAGACATTGTGTAAAAACGGCAATGCCATTTGGCCAGCCATAGTATTCTTGAGGATGAATTAATCGCTTTGTAATATCTTTAGCAGGAACAATTGATTCTAAATTAAAATAGCCATCAAACTGTTCTATAATACCTTCAAGATTGGGCTGTGGTAAGTAGAGTTTATCATCTATATCTTGCCATAATGTCATTTCATCTTTAGACAGTTTGATTTTTTGTTTAATACGATTTAACTGTTTTTCTCTGAGTGTCTCTAGAAGCGTTAAAGCTATTTCTAATGTGTGTTTTGTTTGATAGTTTGTAAAAGCATTGTTATCGACGTTTTCATGGTATTCATCTGGTCCTTGCACACGCAACAGTTCATAGTGATTTCGACGTGGTTTAAAAACAACACGTGAGACGAGAAACCGCGTAATTTCAAATATCATTTCGGCACCGTAGTTTTCTAAAAATTGGGTATCATTTGTCACAGTAACATATTTGTTAATTGCGTAAGCTATATCAGGTGATATGTGAATCTGCCAATCATTAAAATGATTCCGAATATCACGGTTAGTGATAACATCTTTAAAAAAGAAATCAGGACACAATTCTTTTCCTGTTTTTCCACTAATCCATGCGTAATAAGCGCCTTCAAATCCAAGTTGTTTGGCTTTCTTTTTGGCGCCTGTTAATGTGTGATATCGATAGATTAGTAATTGTTTCGCAATTGTCGGTTGGGTATAAAGAAACATCGGTAAATTAAAAATTTCTTGATCCCAAAAAGCAGCTCCTTGATACGCTTGGCACGATAATCCCCTTGCGCCAATTGGCAATGGTTTGTGAACTGGGGTTGCGATGATGGCATGGTATAAATTAAACCGAACAGCGACTTGATCAACTTGATTTCCTTTAATTGCGACATCCATATCATACCATATGGCTTCCCAAGCTTTAATATGTGCATCTTTCAGTTTGTTATAATCGGTTAGTTGATGATAAATACTTTGTGCTTCTTGTAAGGGATTACTAACATCATTGCTGTTGGTAACAATCATGTACTTGTGGATTGTAAATGGTGTGTCTGCTTCTAATGTAACATCATAGGTATTAAGATATCCCTCATCTTCTGATGTGTTTTTGTTGGGTTCGTCTAATCCTTGAGTCTTTTCAAACACGACAAGTTTATCTCCATATGTTTTTGTCGTTAAGACAATGCCTTTATCTTTATTTACAACCACGGTTTCACTACGGTTAAAATGGTTACCATTAATACTCCAAATATCCCGATCGATACCTGTTGCAACTGTAATTGTTACCTCTTTATTTGCAGTAAGTGTGTATGCCATCGCAACGACATTTCTATTTGCATAAGAAGCAAATTTTTCTTCTTCTATTGTAAAAGAAACACCCTTTATTTTTGTCAATACATGACGTGATGTAATTCCTGTTTTCAACTGTAATGTCCGCTTGTAATCAATGATGTCACCAGTCATTGAAAACGCCTTATCGAGATATTTGAAATTGAGATATAACGCATTGGGAACGGTTGCTAACTCTTCCCATTTATCATCAGCATTGTCCCATGAATCAGTCACAACACATCCCACATAAGCATCTTTTTTATCTTCAGCAAATGTTCCTCGATATCCTAAATACCCATTGCCAATCATAAAATTACTACCATCTGTAATAGCTTGTTTTTGGGAATAGGTTTGTGTAACTAAATCCCAACCGTTGGTTGTGAATAATGTTTTTGATAATGCGATCATACCCGAACACCTCTTGTATTGTTATAAACGTGAAAACCTTTCCATAACTATTGTATCATTATCTTTTTAGTGATTCAAGAAAAAACGAAGTGGATTTCACTTCGTTTTTAATTTATCGCGATGCTGTTGTAAAATTTGAAAACTTTGACTTTTTATTGGGTGATTAAATAACATAGTTTCAAAACTTATACGAATAACTTGTAATGCTTCATTATCCCAATCATCTTTTAATGCATCAAGAAGAACATCGTATCCATGTAATATTGTGTTATAGTCATAATCTTTATGTAATTTCTTTGTTATATCTTCAGCATCAACTGTTTTATTATAAAGCGCTCTCTTAACTACGTATTTCGTATACCCAACAAGACAAGCATTAGAATCACAAACATTACAATTCAAACAAATCTCTTCAAGTTTTGCTTGTATCTTAAAATAATGTTTTCTTAGTAATTCTGATTGTTTTTGTAATGGTGTTTTGTTATGATCACGAAAGGCTTTAATCGTTGGCAACAATAAAATATAAGCAAACATCACATAAATCAATGACAGCATCAAAATCCGTGTCGTTGTTACATATTCATATGGGATGGTTTGATAAAGTTTCAAAATACCAAAAATTAAGAAGAGACTTCCAGCAAACAGTTTCATGATCAAATCTGGTAATTTTTCACCCAATTTAATCCCAATATATATCCCTAACGCACCCACAGTAACCATCCCTGAAACAGTACCAATGAGGGTTAAAACCGGATAACTTGATTCACTACTTAAGACAATCGCAGCCAGTTGTGTTTTATCACCGAGTTCGCCAATAAAAAAAGCCATTGCGACAGTCACTAAGGCTGCACCACTCTTTAGTTTAATGGAACTCTCTTGTTCTGCTTTAAAACTCCATAAAGAGAACAAAACAAATAACAGACCTGCGATCATTCCTAAAATATCAAGTGAAATAAATTCTTGAAGTACTTGGCCAAGTAAAATTGCAAGCATATGATTTAAAAAAGATCCAATCAGAATTCCGATGATAACATATTTGATTTTATATTTAGTTGCAAATCCTATTGCTAAAAATTGTGTTTTATCTCCCAACTCAGCAATTAATATAAGCACATAAGCACGGACTAATGTTTCAACCATATTGACCTCCTTTTCTCGGTATAGTGTATCATAAAAGATATTCAAACCCAAGAACTTATCTTGTGTTTTTACCAAATAAAACGTACAATAATGATGGTGATTACGATGAAAAAAACAACATTTAATCAAAACCTTATCAACTGGTTTGATCAATATAAACGCGATTTACCATGGCGAAAGTCAAATAATCCTTATACGATATGGGTCTCTGAAATCATGTTACAACAAACGCAAGTCACAACTGTAATTGATTATTTTAACCGTTTTATGACTGAATTACCAACTGTTCATGACCTTGCCACATGCCCAATCGATTATTTGCTTAAATTATGGGAAGGGTTGGGCTATTATTCTCGTGCTCGTAATATGCACAAAACAGCAAAAATTATTGTCAATCAGTACAATGGATTCTTTCCTAGTGATTATGAGACTTTGTTAACGCTCCCTGGAATTGGTCCTTACACTGCTTCGGCATTAATGTCAATTGTATTTAACAAACCCTATGCTGCAGTTGATGGGAATGTCTACCGCGTAATGGCTCGCTTTTTAGCCATTCAAGAATCTATTAAAGACCCTGCGGTAAAAAAACAAATTAAATCAGAAGTAATCGCTCGTATTCCGAAGGACAATCCAGCTGATTTTACTGAAGCTTTAATGGAACTTGGGGCAACAATTTGTTTACCTAAACAAACACCTTTATGTGGTGTTTGTCCCCTACAAGAAGGTTGCGCTGCCTATCATCAAAACTGTCAAGATACCTTACCCATAAAACAAATTAGAAAAGCTAAAAAAGAAGAAAACAGAACAGTTCTTGTATTTGTCCATCGGGGCAAATTAGCAATAAAAAAACGCGATGATGTATTGCTTCATCAACTGTATGGGTTTTATTTAAGTGATAATCCATTGTCTCTTGAAACAATTAAGTCCTTATGGAAAGCATATGATATTAAAAGACTCACACCTTTATCCAAATACACCCATACATTTACACATCTTAATTGGCAGTTGACAAGTTATCTTATTGAAACGACGTTACCATTAAACGATTTTCATTATGTATCGCTCTCAACTTTAGAGAGCAACTATTCATTGCCACGTGCCTTTAGCAAACTCATACCACACATTAAAAAAGCGTTAGGTCAAAAATTGACTTAACGTTTTTTAAGTGTCTTAGATTTCACATTTATCCTCAGTACAGACGTTTCCATCGTCACCGATGGTTTCAAGTGGTTTTTCTTCTTCCCAAAGTTTTTCTAATACTTGGGTAAAGTATTCTTCTTGTTGGGCCCCACTAACCCCATATTTACGATTTAGAACAAAGAATGGCACGCCCTGAACACCAACTTGACGACCTTCTGTAATTTGTGATTTTACCGTGTCACTGTAAGTATCAGTATTTAAAATCTCGCGTGCCTTATCCCCCTTCAGTCCAATCTCTTTTGTGAGTTCAACCAAGGTCTCAACATCACTCAAGTTTTTACCCTCTGTGAAATAAGCTTTCATGAACCGGGCAGTGATTTCTGGTTCTTTGTTCTGTTTGTTTGCCCACTTTGCTAAACGGTGAGCGTCGAATGTATTGGTCATTTGAATAACATCATAATGGTATTCAAGACCGACTGTTTTGGCGTTTTCTGTAAACATAGTAAATCGTTCTTTCGCTTTATCAACCGTCATTCCATGGCCTTTTGCAAATGCTTCAGCAGGACTGCTGGTCATTTTTTTGGGGGCATTCGGATTCAGTTGGTAAGCTTTATAAATAACTTCTACATGTTCTTTATGTGGGAACTTTGCTAACGCGTTTTCAAAACGTGTTTTTCCAATGTAACAAAATGGACATGCAAAGTCACTCCATAGTTCAATTTTCATTAAATCAGCTCCTTTTCCATTCTTATTATGCAAAAGAAACGTACAAAAGGCAATTAATTTGCTTACGAACTATAGCGTGTTACCGGGGATAATATCTAGTATGTAAAAGATGATGAGATAATTCACTTAAAGGCTTTTGTAGATAGTTATCATACAGTGTTTTAATTGCTGGATTATCATGTGATTTTCGAATGTCTTTTTCTAAATCAACACGATAAGTTGTTTCCATCCGTTTGAGTCGGCTTGCTGAATCTGTTCCATAAGGTTGTCCGCCACCACCAATACAGCCACCAGGACAAGCCATGATTTCGATAAATGTATATGGACTAGTACCATCTTTAATGCCTTGAATTAATTGTTCTGCGTTACTTAATGAATGACTTACCGCTACTTTTATCTCTTGCCCTTTCAAGTTGAAACTGGCTTCTTTAATACCATCCATTCCTCTAACAGCGCTAAAGTCTAGTGATTTTAATGGTTTACCACTTAAAACTTCAGTCACAGTTCTTAGGGCCGCTTCCATGACACCACCTGACGCACCAAACAACTGTGCTGCGCCCGACGTCATTCCAAATGGTTCATCAAAGTCGCGGTTATCTAGTTGGTCGAAATCAACCCCCATTTGTCGAAACATTTTTTCAAGTTCACGGGTCGTTAAAACAACATCCACATCGGGGTTGTCGTATTGATCAGTAAACTCTTCCCGTTTTGCTTCATATTTTTTAGCTGTACATGGCATAATGGAGACAACAAAAATATCTTCTTTATTAAGATTTTCTTGTTCTTTGTAGTAGTTTTTGGCAAGTGCTCCGAACATCTGCTGAGGACTCTTACAACTTGATATGTGTTTTAATATATCAGAATGATGTTGTTCAACATAATTAATCCATCCTGGACAACAACTCGTCATCATTGGTAAGACATCATCATTTTGAATACGATAAATCAATTCATTGCCTTCTTCCATGATGGTTAAATCAGCCGTGAAGTTCGTGTCATAAACTTCGTCAAAGCCAAGATGTTTTAGTGCACTAACAAGTTTACCAATTGGAACAGTATCATCGAGTGAATGAAATGATTCGCCAATGGCTACTCGGACTGCTGGTGCGACTTGAACCAAGGTTCTTTTTTTAGGATTATGTAAATTTTCCCATACCAAGTCTGTGTCATCTTTTTCCATAATCGCTCCAACTGGACAGACATTGGCACATTGTCCACAATATGTACAAATAAGATTGTTGAGTGATTGATTAAACGCGGGTGCAATCATCATTTCGTTTGATCTTCCCATCCGTTCTAATACATGAACCCCTTGGACTGTTTTGCATACATCAACACAACGCCCACATTTGATACAACGGTTCATATTTCGCACAAGCGATGGGTTGTTATCATCGATTGGCAAGTCTTTATAGGTTGGTTCAAAACGATTGATGTCGATACCAAGATTCTTTGACAAGGTTTGTAGCTCACAACGCATATTTCTTGTACATGCAGTACAATTGGCATCATGAGACGACAACATCAATTCAGTAATTGTTTTACGTGCTTGTAAAACCCGAGGTGAATTGGTATAAATTACCATTCCGTCTTGAACTGGTGTTGAACAAGATGTTGGTAACATCCGTTTGCCTTCAATTTCAACGACACAAATTCTACAATCAGAATTAATCGCTAAATCAGGATAATGACACAAGGTTGGTATATTGATATTATGTGCTTTTGCTGCTTCTAAAATAGTCATCTCGTTTGTAACTTCTAATTGTTGATTATTCATTGTAATGGTTGCCATTATCTCACTCCTTATTTTGTTGATTAATGCGTTTGTCATACGCTTCTTTAAAATATGTCATCGTTGAAATAACCGATGTTGGTGATGTTTGTCCCAATCCACACAACGTCGTTGTATGAATCACTTCTGCGAGTGATTGTAAGGAGACATAGTCTTTGTGGGTTGCCTGATAATTAACAAACTTTTGTAACAACTTTACGATTTGGATATGCCCTTCACGACATGGGGCACATTTTCCACATGATTCATGTAAGAAAAATTGCATGTTTCTTAGAACAATCTCGAATAAATCATAATTTTCATCAATGACAATGATAGCGCCCGCACCCATTTTTGCATCAAAGATTTCAAAGGCTTCGTTGTCGATATCCATATTGAGTAAACGTGGTGGGATGATTGGTCCACAAGCCCCACCTATTTGAACCATCTGAATTGGAATATCATTGGCTGTACCACCACCTAATTCACTAATTACATCATTGATTGATGTGCCATAAGGCACTTCATATAAACCTTTATGTTTAACATTTCCTGACAAACATATTAATTTTGTTCCTTTGGCGTGGTTTGATCCTATCGTACTATAGTGCTCACCACCGTGTTCAATAATCGTTGGTAAATTGCAAAATGTTTCAACATTGTTGATTAATGTTGGATAATCAAATATCCCTTTTTCTGTTGGAAATGGGGGTTTCACACGTGTTCTACCGGGTTTTCCTTCGATGCTTTCCATGAGGGCAAATTCTTCACCACACACATATGCACCAGCGCCCCGTCTTACCACGAGTTCAAAAGAAAAATCAGAATCACAAATATGGTTTCCTAAATAGCCTTTCGTTGTGGCAATTTTAATTGTTTTTTCGAGTTGTTGAATGGCGTTGTTATATTCCCCTCGGACATAAATATATCCTTTGTTTGCACCAACAGCATAGGCACTAATAACCATGCCTTCAATTAATTGATAAGGGTCTTTTTCAATTAAATGACGATCTTTAAAATGTCCTGGTTCTCCTTCATCCGCATTACACACGAGATACTTATCGCGTGTTTCATTTAACATCGCTTGCATTTTAATATAGGTTGGGAAACCCGCGCCACCACGTCCTGTTAATTGTGATAATTTGATTTCTTCAATTATCTGTTGGGATGACATTGAAAAAGCTTTTTCAAGTGCTTTAAATCCATCTAAATCAATGTATTGACGTATGCTTAGTCCATCATATTTATTAAATCGCTGTGTTAAGATTCGCTTTTCTAACATAATATACCTTCTTTGTATTCTTCTAAAATACGCAACACTTTGGCTTTGGTTAATTTCGTGTAGACTTTGTTGTTGATGCGCATTGCTGGTGCTTCATCACAACATCCTAAACATGCTGTTTGTTCAAGTGTGAAAAATTGATCTTTAGAAGTGTCACCACATGATATATCAAGTGCTTTTTCGATTGTTGTTAACACATTAAAATCATCATTTAAATAACAGGGGACATCTTTACAAACTTGAATAATATATTTACCCCGTTCATCAAATGACAATAAGGTGTAAAACGACATCACACCACACACATGACTCACAGGAACCTTCAATGCGTCTGCAATGAGTGAGACCTCTTCTTCGGTAACAAATTTATACGTTTTTTCATTTTGTAAATCAATTAAAATTTCAATCAAATGATCTTTTTGAAACGCATGTTTCTCGAGTATTTTTTGTAAGTTCATCGTTGCCTCCTTTTGTTTTGTTTGCAAATCAAACCAATATCAATTATAACCAAGTGAACGCTTTCAATCAACCAAAAAAACACCATTAAGGTGTTTAGTAAATATGAAAAATTTAAAAAATAAAAAAAGTCATCAAAAAGCGTATTTTGAATGACTTTTTTCACGTCAATGATATAATTGTATTTGGTGATTCTATGGCACTCTTATCAAACAAAACAAAAGGTATTATTTTCTTATTATTATCAGCCTTTGGGTTTGCAGTAATGAGTATTTTTGTAAAACTATCCGGTGATTTACCGACGATTCAACAAGCCTTTTTTAGAAATATCATTACAGTCTTCTTATCTTTGGGATTGATAACCTATCATGGTAACAAATTATTAAGAAATACAACCCATATAAAACCGTTGTTCATTCGCAGTGCGTTTGGTACGTTGGGGATGATTCATTATTTCTATGCGATGGACAATATGGTCTTATCAGACGCCAACATGCTCAATAAGTTATCTACTTTTTGGCTTTTGTTGTTTAGCGCATTTTTTTTAAAAGA
>JAIPGE010000047.1 GCA_021736285.1 Candidatus Izemoplasma sp. | reverse complement strand
TTACCATTGCTGATTCTTTTGATGCAATGACAACGGACAGACCCTATCGAGATGGATTATCTTTAGAACAAGCAGTTTATGAATTAAAACGTAATGCCGGCACTCAATTTGATCCGAATTATGTTAAAATATTTATTAAATTGGTTCAATCTGGAGAATTAGATAAATTAGAACTTGTTAATCGAAGTAACATTATTTAGCAGATACAAAAATTTGTATCTGCTTTTTTCAGCTTTAATTTTTTGAAAAATATAGTATAATAAAGTTGAGGTGATAACATTGGAATATGAGATTAAAAGATATGATACAAGATATTTCGCTGGCATTGAAAAAGAAGGTGGCATCACCGTTGGAAAAACGGAAGATTTAAGTGCGTTTTGGGAAGTTTTTTTAGATGAAGATTTGGCCCTCTTAAGCGGTATTAAATCACCCCTTAACATTATAGGACTGGATTGTTATCCGCCCGATTTTAAAGATCAAAAAAAGTTTGATTATTATGCGATGGTTGAAATTTTAGATCCGACAGAACAAAGTGGGTTTGTTATTAAAAAACTCCCGAAAGGTGAGTATATTTTATTTAAAATTTCAAATGAAAATGTCCAAGATGAAATTCGCAAAGTGTATCAATACATTAAACAAGCAAAGATTAAAATACATCCGGGCTTTGACTATGAGGATTTCATTACAACAAATAAAGATATAGAGACAGCTGAAGTGTATTTTGTCTTGAAATTAGAAGAAAGACCAGCCAATGATTAAAGAACTGTTAAAACAATGTGAGAACCGTTGTCGGGAGTTAGATATTACTTTAATAAAGTCCTTTTATGAAGACAATGATAAGGCAGTTCTTCAGGCTTTGAAACAGTATCAAAACGGTGACGGTGGGTTTGGTCATGCCTTAGAACCGGATATACAATGTCCGGATTCAAGTGTTGTTGCAACCGATACGGCGGTTAACATTTTATTACATTTAAAACCGTCTAAAGCAGTGGATGACATGTTAACACAGATCATCCATTATTATGAAACAGTATATGATCCAGTCAAAGAAATTTTTCCATTTGTGCCTAAAGAAGTAGACAATTATCCACGTGCCATTTGGTGGAATTATGATACGATACATGAATTTCCTTATGGCAATCCGAATTTGGAAATTATTGGATTTTTAGCTCTGTATCGAACAATGGTTAAGCATTTAGATGTTAACTATCTAGTCCAAAAAGCATTGGATTACTTGCAAAAAGAAAATTTTGAAAAGATTTCAATGCATACTGTGTTAAGCGCTTTAAGATTTTATGAGCGGATAGATAAAAGTCATCAAGAAGAAATTTATAATGTCTTAGACACGTTAGTAAATCGTACAGTAGAATGGGATTCTGAAAAGTGGGATGACTATGTCCTTGAACCCTATAAAGTGCGCGCTATAACAAAAGATTTTATGACAGATAAGTATGAAAAGGTAAAGAAAAATATAGAACACCACGAAGCGTTGTTGAAAAAACGGTTACCAACACCAAAATGGTCATGGTATCAATATGATGATGTATTTAAAACAGTGCGCCAAGACTGGATTGGGTTATTGACTTATGAAATACTATGTGCCAAAGAGCAATTGAAATAATTGCTCTTTTTTTAAAGAAAAAATGTGAACTCATCCATATTATGTGGTTGAGGTGATAACATGAAAAAAGCAATTTTAATGACAATTTTTGTTCTTTTAATGGTTTCAACAAAAACCAGTTTTGCAACACAGTATTCTGATCAATTACCAGGAGGGAAAAATTATTTGGATATAAACAACTATACCAATCGAACGGGGGAGTTGAATCAAGTTGATCCAATTCGGGTATTAGGAGATACTGATTATGTTATTTCTGTTCCACCAGAAACGTATTTGGAAAATATGGAAATACACATTGTTGGTGAACAAACGTATGTGAATGGTCGTGTGACTGAACAAACAAATTGTGTAGTTGGCACAGATAATACGTATTGTACATTTCATACCACAGCGACGGAAAGTTTACTTACAGTTAATTTTTATGCGTATCATATGGACTACCATTATGACAATTTTGGTATCCAAGATTTTCAGTTAGAAGTTGGTACGTTGCCGACAAGTTATGAAGAATATGTCGCACCGATAGATAACACAAGCCCTGAGATATCTGGAGAAGGGGCTTACGTGACAACATACGAAAGTATCGAATCATTAACATCTATTATTGATACCCATTTTACAGCATCTGATGACATTGATGGGGATTTAACGAATCAAATTGTAGTTGTGTATGATGAATACACGGGGAATGAACAAATTGTTGGTTCATATTTAGTGACCTTAGAAGTTACTGATAGTAGTAATAATACAGCGCAATATAATTTCACAGTCATTGTTAAAGATACCGTTTTACCAGTCATTACAGGGCCAACATCACTCTCTATCGATGTAAATGCACCGCCATTAATTGATACATTATTAGCGCAACACTTTACGTTTATTGATGATTATGATGGTGCCTTAACACCAGTGATAATACAGGACAATTATACACCGAATAACCAGACACTTGGAAGTTACTTGGTAACAGTTGAAGTAACAGATTCCTCATTTAATACGGTAAGTCACGATGTAACAATTAACCTTGAAGACAATGATAGCCCGCAACTAGATCAAACCTCAACAATTGATACCTATTTGTCAGCGCCTGTTCCTAGTATTGATTTGGTAGCGGGCATCTTATTTAGTGATAATTATAACAGTCAAAGTGAGTTAACAGTATTAGAAGTTAGTAATGCCTATACAGGTAATGAAGATATCGTTGGTATATATCCGATTGAACTGGCTGTGACAGACACAAGTGGTAATACCTTATCAACATTAATCACAGTGACAGTTAATGATGATGTTGCGCCAATATTATCTGGTCCATCAACACTCGATGTCTCGTATACGAAACAATTAACAACCGCAGAAATGATTGACTTCTTAAATGTGACCGATATTGGTGATACAGTGACAATAGCTGACATTATTGTTACAAACGATATGTATTCAACAAATTATAATTCGATTGGTGATTATACCGTTAATTTTAGTGTGACAGACGCGAGCGGTAATGAAACAACTCATCAAATAAGCATCTCTGTTGTGGATAATATCCCACCTGTTATTTATGCTGATGAGTTTTTAGTAACCGTCCAATCATCAACTATTTTTGATGATGATGATGTGTTACTTTTACTGATGCAAAATGGTGAAATTAAACAACAAAATTATACGGTTAAAACCCTCGTTAACGAATATAAAGGCAATGAAAAAACACCGGGTACTTATCACTATTCAGTTCTTGTTGAAGGCGAAGATGGAGATCAAGTGCAAAAGGATTTCATCATCAATGTGGTGGGAACAACACAAATATATAATAGCGCTTTGTTAAAACGTAATATTGTCATATATTCAATTTCATTTATCATTATCATAGGCGCTACTATCAAACGTAAAAAAATGAATTCCAAAACGTAAAAAGTCGAATTTTCGGCTTTTTTGTTTGACAAAAATATGAAAAGCATCTATAATTGATTAGGATTAACCTAATTAATATTTAAAGAGGTGACATTATGGATAACGAAACTGTACGTTTGGCATTGAATAAATTTTTAAAATTATACTTTGATGCTTGTCATGAAGTGTATGAAGAAATCAACTTTGATCAAATCACAGGCATTCGATTTAAGTACTTAAAAGAAATTTATAAGCGAGACCAAGTTACAATCACAGAATTGGCTAATCATTTTGATATTTCGAAGCCGACAGTAACCGAAGTGATAAAAATTTTTGAGGATAACGGGATTGTCAAAAAAAAACGATCTGAAACCGACAAACGTGTCATCCATATCCAACTCACTGATATCGGAGAAATTTTAGCATCAACGAATAAGTTAGAAAGTGAACGCGCTGTTTTACGATTACAAGAACAACTAGATGCATCAGAAATTAGAACATTAACACAAATTTTCAACAAGATCTCGGGGGTTGAACAATGATTTTTGGAAAAGCGATAAATAAATATTATAAAGAAAATGCAATCTGGTTTTTGATTGGTATTCTTAGTTTAGTTATTATTGATACTTTACAACTTGAAATTCCGGGATTAATTGGAAATATAATTGAAGGTCTTGAACAAACAACCCTTGATTCTGAAGGTGTGTTCTCGATTTTAAAAACGATGGGGCTTTATGTTTCGATCATTATGGTTGGACGCTTTATTTGGCGAATTAGCTTGTTTGGGGCATCAAGACGCTTTGATTATGGCCTTAGAAATGATATGTTTGCCCATGCCGAAAAGCTTCCAAACGAGTTTTATTCACGCAATAAAGTTGGCGGTTTAATGGCCTATTTCACCAATGATTTAGAAAGCGTCAGACGCGCTGTTGGGCCAGGAATGATTATGTTTGTTGACACCGTTTATTTAGGTGGTTTAGCACTCTTTAAAATGACAAGATTAAGTTGGAAGTTGACGTTATTCAGTGCCCTTCCGATGTTGATTATTGCGCTTCTGGGTGCTTACATTGGTCGAATTATGCGGAATAAATTTAAAGAAGCACAACATGCTTTTGAAGACTTAAGTGATTACACCAATGAAAGTTTAAGTGGGATTACTGTCATAAAAGCATTTGTGAAAGAAAAATTAGAAATTATTGAATTCCTAAAATATAATCAGCGTGCAAAAGATAAAAACATTGCCTTTGTTAAAGTTCAAACCAGTTTTCAAGTCATGGTTCGAACCATTGTTGGATTGATTTTTGTTGTTATTTTAGCTTACGGTGGGTATTTGGTTTACATCACAAAAACAATTGGTGTTGAGACATTTACAACCGGTGATTTAACAGAGTTTTATATGTTGTTTGGTTCATTAATATGGCCGATGATGGCACTGGCGAGAATCATTAATATTAGAAGTCGTGGAAAAGCATCTTTGCAACGTATCGAACGTATCTTGAATGAAGAAATTACTGTTCAAGACAGCGATAATGTGCTTGATATTGATCGCTTAAAAGGGAATATTGAGTTTAACCACCTTACCTTTGAATATCCCGATGCGAAAAAACCTGTGTTGAAAAATATTAATTTCAAGATTAAAGCTGGCGAAACAGTTGGGATTTTAGGACGAACCGGTAGTGGTAAAACCAGTATTGTGGACCTCTTGTTACGGATTTACAATATCGATAAAAACCAAATTTTATTAGATGGTTATGATATTATGGATCTGCCGATTAAAAAAGTTAGAGACAGTATTGGGTATGTCCCTCAAGATGGCTTTTTATTCTCGGACTCAGTAAAAAATAATATCTCATTGTCATTCAAACATAATGATGATTCGTTTAAAAAAGTACGAGAAGTGGCGATGTTGAGTGATGTTCATAATAATATTATTGAATTTAGCGAAGGCTATGACACTGTCATCGGTGAACGAGGGGTCACATTAAGTGGTGGCCAACGCCAACGTGTTGCCATTGCGCGTGCATTAATGAAAAATTCACCAATTATGATTTTAGATGATAGTGTGTCTGCCGTTGATACAAAAACAGAAGAAACAATACTAAATAATCTTAAAAAGATACGCAGTGGTAAAACCACACTAATCATCGCCCACCGTATCAGCACGGTTAAAGATGCCGATAAGATTATTATTGTAAATGATGGGACAGTTGTTGATGTTGGTACGCATGATGCATTAATCGAACGGTGTGAGTTTTATGCGGATTTGGTTGAAAGACAGCGTTTAGAAGATGAAATGGGGGTGGCATAGATGGCACGTCAATTACCAGGAGATATTGAAGGTAAACGATTATACACAATGCGGGATGCTACAATCATTAAGCGCCTATTAAGTTATGCCAAACCATATATTAAATATTTTGTTTTAGCTTTCTTATATATGATTTTCACCGTCATATTTGGTGTTTTAGAACCCGTGCTAATTGGAGAAAGTATTAATATTATTATTTATGATTTTGATGTACCTAGACTATTCACAATACTTTCGATATTGGTTTTAGTCATCATCTCAGGAAATGGATTTAACTATTTGCAAACCATTATTTTACAAAAAACAGGGCAAAGTATTATTTATGATATTCGTGAAGAAATTTTTACCCATTTACAGTATCATGATATTGCATATCTAAATAGTCGACCAACGGGATCACTTGTGACACGAGTGACCAACGATACAAATACACTAAATGAAATGTACACCAGTGTTATTATCAGTGTTTTTAAAAACTTGCTAATGATTGTTGGTATTTTGATAGCGATGTTTATTTTGAATCGCACATTAACTCTTTATGTTTTAATTGTCATTCCATTTATCATTATCTTTTCATTTTTATTTCGGATATTATCACGCAAAGCATATCGACAAGTCCGGCGAAATTTATCAAACATCAATGCCTTTTTAGCAGAACATCTATCAGGGATGAAGATTATTCAAATCTTCAATAAAGAAAACGTTAAGTTTAACCAATTTAATGAACGAAACACAAAATTAAAACATGCTTATTATAAACAAATTACAATTTTTGGAATCTACCGCCCGACGATGTATTTTCTCTATATGCTCGCAACAGCGATAGTTTTATTCTTTGGTAGTGAATTGGTCATCACTGATGTTATCCAAATTGGTATCTTATTTGCCTTTTACCAATATATTGGTCGTTTCTTTGAACCGATTCAACAACTCGCAGAACAATTCAATATTTTACAAAGCGCCTTTGCATCAAGTGAACGCATTTTCGGTATCTTAGATACGAAAGCTGAAATATTAGATGCAGATGATGCAATTGAGTTAGAGGATATGGAAGGTCAAATCGAGTTTAAAAATGTTTGGTTTGCGTACAATGAGGGCGAATGGATTTTAAAAGACGTATCATTCAAAGTTAGACCAAGAGAATCGGTCGCGTTTGTTGGCGCGACTGGCGCTGGAAAAACAACAATTCTGGCATTGATAACACGTAATTATGACATTCAAAAGGGACAAATTTTAATCGATGGAATCGATATTCAACAAATCAAAAAACAATCTTTAAGAAAATATATTGGACAAATGTTACAAGATGTCTTTATGTTCAGTGGAACAATTCGTTCTAATATTGTCTTACGCGATGAAACGATTTCTGATGAAAGAATGGTTCAAGCATGTAAATATGTTAACGCCAATTATTTCATTGATAAATTAGAACACAAATATGAAGAACCTGTTCGTGAACGGGGTAATAACTTTAGTCTTGGTGAACGGCAATTACTGTCATTTGCCCGAACAATTGTTCATGATCCAAAAGTTATGATTTTAGACGAGGCAACCAGTAATATTGACACAGAAACCGAGCAATTAATACAAGAATCATTGAAAAAAATGATGAATATTGGTACGATGTTGATTGTTGCGCACAGATTATCGACAATCCAACATGTTGATAAAATTATTGTTCTTAGTAAAGGTGAAATTTTAGAGCAAGGAAATCATCAAGAACTGTTAAAAGAACGTGGACATTATTACAAATTGTACCGATTACAATATCAAAATAAATCAGAAGACAGCACAGATTAATGTGTTGTCTTTTTTGGGAATATGTTATAATAAAGATAAATCGTGAAAGGGTGATTACATGCCAGAACTACCAGAAATTCATCATTTAAAAGATCAATTGAAAGACGTATTGATAAACCAAATAATTCAAGATTTTATTGTCTACCAACCCAAATCAATAAATATTAGTAAACAAACTTTTTTGGATAGCATTAAATTAAAGCATATAACAGAGGTTCAAGCACAAGGAAAATGGCTCTTTATAATTCTTGAAACAAAAGATAAAATTGCAATTAATTTAGGTATGGGAGGTGAAATCACATATTTAAATCATGCCTTACCAAAAAAACATCAAGTAGAAATTCATCTAGCAAATGATATGCGACTTAACATACGATTTTGGTGGTTTGGTCATGTTCATTTGATTCAACCCAAGATACCACATAAATACACTGACAAATTAGGAATCGATTACTTTAATGAAACATGCAACTTGGCGTATTTTTTAGCACTCCTCAAAAACAGAAGAGGTTCGTTAAAGAACTTTTTACTTAACCAGTCTTATATATCAGGCATTGGCAATTATTATATTCATGATATTTTATTTTTGGCCAAACTTCATCCGAAGCGGACCATACCCAGTTTAACTTTACATGAAAAAGAACAACTTTATCATGCCATTCAAGCAGAATTAAAAAACGCTTATCAACAAAACGGTTCGTTTTATGAGGAAGATATTTTTCAACAAAAAGGGAACTTTAAAGCAGATAAAGTGGCATATAAAGAAGATGAGTTATGTAAGTGCCAGCATGTGATCAAAAAGATTAAAACTGGACAGACAACTTCCTATTTTTGTCCAAATTGTCAGAAATAAGCGTCAGAATTGAGAAAAAATGGATTTCCATTTATAATTATATTGAGAGAGGATGATTTAATTGAAAACAGTAACATTAAACAATGGAGTAAAAATGCCAATTATTGGACTTGGTACATGGAAGAGTGAACCAGAAGACGCGTACAATGCAGTATTGACTGCTTTAAAAGCAGGATATCGTCATATTGACACAGCCGCAATTTATGGCAATGAGGAATCTGTTGGACGCGCTATTAAAGATTCAAAAGTAGAACGCGAAGAAATTTTTGTGACAACAAAATTATGGAATTCTGATCAAGGTTATGACAAAGCACTTAAAGCAATTCAAACGTCACTTGATAAACTTGGATTAGATTATGTGGATCTGTATTTAATTCACTGGTTTAAAGGCTATGACAAAATGAAAGAAACGTACAAAGCTATGCAAGAAATGGTTGATGCTGGAAAGATAAAATCAATTGGAGTTAGTAATTATAATATCCATCATCTAATGCATTTGCTTGATTATGCGCGGATTAAACCCGCTGTCAACCAAGTTGAGACACATATTTCGCTACAAAACCATTT
>JAIPGE010000046.1 GCA_021736285.1 Candidatus Izemoplasma sp. | reverse complement strand
ATAGACTTCTATAATACGTCCCCGTGGATAACCGCCAATACCGAGTGCATTATCGATTTGGATTGACCCCGTCGAAACCGACTCAAGTTGACCATAAAGCGCATCATCACCCAGTACCATAACACTGCCTTTACCATGTTGTTTTTCAATCTCTTTAATTGCTTTTTCTAACGCTTTTTCTCTATTTTCTTTTGCCATGTTTATGCCTCCTAAGACTATTTACTTATATGATACCTATAACATCTATCTTTTTCTTATTTTGATTCTAAAAGAAGTGTTTTGTTTTTGATAAAATAATCAACACCACTGATAATGGTTAACGCTGTTCCGAGATACATTAAAATCAAACCAATCGGTGTTAATTGATTGATGTAAAACGAAAACAACAATAAAATAATCGCAATCATGGTTGTCGCTGTCTTGTATTTTCCGAGGTTACTTGCCGCAATCACAGTCCCGTCTTTTGCCGCAACGAGGCGAATACCTGTGACAATAAACTCTCGTGATAAAATAACCGCAGTGACCCAAATTGGAACAATCGCTAATTCGTTTAAAATAAGCAATGCGGCCAAGACAATTAATTTATCAGCCAAGGGATCGAGAAACTTTCCAAAAGCGGTAATTAAATGATATTTTCTCGCAATATACCCATCTAAAAAGTCCGTCAAACTCGCAATAATAAAGAGTGGTCCGAGCAAATAAAATTCTGTCAAAATACTATGGTCAAAGACCTGTGCTAAATAATAAACAATTAACAATACAGGGACCAAAACAATCCGGAACATCGACAACTTATTCGGTAAATTCATCACATCACTCTTTCTCAATACTCACGTTAAATTATATCATAAAGCCCCTTCATAAACAATTAATTTCTTCTGCTAACTATTTAAAAAACGCAATGATGAACTCATTGCGTTTGAACCGTATCTAAATTTCTGTTGTGTTTCATGTTACGACCAATAATAAGCAAAAGTGCCAATCCTAACAGAAACATGATCGCACTAAAATCAAAGACCCACATTTTTCGGTAGTTATATATGAAGCCACCAAGCAATGGTCCTAATACCATGCCAATTGAAAAGAATGATTGTCGAACACCCATGACTTGTCCGTATTCACCAGGTTTCGCAAACAAAGAGATGAAATGTTGTTCAAGTGGGGTATAGACTGCTTTTAAGACAACGTATCCCATAAATAAACTATATATGGCAATAATAAAGGCATCCATTCTAAACACAATAAAGATGATAATCGCACTTAATAATTGAATCAGAATCATTAATGTAAAATCACGTTTTAATAACGCAAGGAGTGGGGTAATGACAGCGTTGGCAAACAATGATACCATTCCTGTAACAAAGACAAATGTTCCGATGGCCTGTGGGCCATAGCCAATATGATTCATATACACCTCAATGTATTTAGAAACATTAATTGCGCCCAATGAAATAAGCGTTAATGAAATTAAGAAAATAATTAAATTTTTATCTAAATATTTAATGTTTGTAATATGTTCGATGGCTGTTTTGTGTCTGGTTTCATGTTCTACATTATCATCTAACGTAATCAAGGTATACATCAACCCAGCATGAAAGACATTGATAATCGCTTGAATTAAAAATATATTTTCAATTTGGTTGGTTTGTAACAGATTATTGAAAAACGGACTTTCATATATGAACCCACCAATAAAGTAACCAATACTCGATCCTGCAACAAAAACAGCCGCATGCCACGCTAAGTAAAGCGATCGCTTTTCAGGGACAGTATGTTCAATAATATGAGACACCATTAATGTAATACTTGCACTAACACCAAACCCACTTAAAAACCGGAAAAAAGACATAAGATACATGTTATTGGCGAAGCCGAAGCCAAATTGTCCAATACTATAGACGAGTAACCCTAATGCCATATAGTTGGCTTTTTTACCACGATCTCCCAATGTTCCCCAGAGTGGACTCCCGAGGACAAGACCGAGTGACATCAACGCAAAAAAAAGGCCAAACATATAATCGGGAATGCCCATGTTTGTCACCAATCTTGGGGTGACAGGATGTCCTAAATTATGAATGATACCTTGCATAAAATTTAGGCTTATTACAACGATAACAGCACGCTTCATAATAATCGCTTCCTTTGTTTATTCGTGAATAATATAATAAAAAGCAGGTTATACAGTGTATCACCTGCGGTTCAATTAGTCATCTAATTTTGCATTATGATAGATATCTTGAACATCTTCTAAGTCATTCAAAGTATCAATCAATCGATCAAACATTTCTTGGTCTTCTGCCGCTAATGTGATGTAATCCATTGGATACCATCCTTTTTCACTGTCTACAATTGTTGCGCCGGCATCTTCTAATGCTTTTTGGACAGTGTTCATTGTATATCCGTCTGCTTCAATTTCAATGACACCATCATCTTCTTCAATATCATTAATATCAATATCTTCCATTAATAACGTTTCTAATGCTGTTTCAGCATCTAATCCTTTGATGCTGACGTAAGACAAATGGTTGTACGCGTGTTCCACACTTCCATTCACACCAAGTTTACAGTTTGCTTTTGTAAAACACGAACGGACCTCAGCAACAGTACGGTTCACATTATCGGTTAACGTATCGACAATGATTCCTGTCCCACCAGGACCAAATCCTTCATAGCGAACAGGCACATAGTCTTCACCCGTTCCTTCTTCAGCTTTTTTGATGTTGCGGTTAATGACATCAACTGGAACATCATCGCTTTTTGCTTTTTGGATTAAATGTTTTAACTCTAAGTTACTGTCAACATTGGTGCCACCTTTTTTAGCACAAACATAGAGTTCTTTTCCATATTTTGAATACACTTTTGATTTTTTTAACATTGTTTTTTGCATTGCTTCTTTGCGAACATTAAATTTACGACCCATCGGGCTCACCTCTTTACATTATCATAGATATTATAAAGCATTCTTGTATTTTATTCAACTTCTTTTAGACGTGTTTGGTCTTTTTCTAATATTACTTGCTGGTTTTTATAAAGCGTTCCTAATGCTCTTTTAAAGGCACTTTTTGACATATGAAAGGTATCTTTAATTGCATTAGGTGATGATTTGTCGGTAAATGGCATGACACCGTCGTGTGTATATAAGTATTCTAATAAGATAGACGCATCATCTTCAAGCATTAATTCTTTTTGTTCGATCATTGTTGCGTTATAGGAAAAGTTGTCTTTAACGATTGTAATTGTCATGGTTGCTGTTTCACCAAGCCGGTATTTTTGGCGCATGTGTTTGCCATAGATAAAGATTCTGTGTCCCTCTCTAGTAATAAAGACAGCGCCCTCTTCTGCTTGATAAATTTTAATTACTTCTACTTCATCACCTTCATTTAATGGCTCTGTAGGTATTAAATAATCTTGTATGTCAAAGCGATTAATCCGTTTTGCTGTGAGTTGATTGGCTGACACTTTTATTTTCACAAAAATCTCATCATTTTCTTTTGGCCATTCTTCTAATAATGGGGGCAAATCATCAATACTCAACAATAAATCTTTGCGCAGTCCGATATCTAAAAAGATACCAAGTTTACGATGCACACCAACAACTTTTGCAAAGTTGGGGTTTATTTGATCTAAAATCGGCATATTCATCGTTGCGGTTACCCGTTTTTGATTATCATAATATAAAAAGACTTTAACATCATCCGCCGGATTGAGCGTATCAGTCGCTTGATTTTTATGTAAAAAGACTTCATCTTCTCCATTGGTTAAGATATACGCAAATGGTGTTTCTCTTAACACACTCAACGTATTATAGTCTCCTAGTTTTAATTCCATTGTTTTCACCTCAATTAATTATAACAAATCTTGCTTTATTATGATACTATTTAACACAATTGTCAATCTTTTTGTTATAATGGGATAAAAGGATGTGATCTCATTGAAACGCTATCTATATTATCTTGTTTTATATTCTATTTTAGGCTTTATTTTAGAGCGTGTTATTAATCTTTTTGCATTTGGTTATCCACTTGATAATTCTGTCTTGGTTGGGCCTTGGCAACCTTTATATGGCAGTGGTATTGTACTCGCGATTGTCATTTATGAACAACTCATCAAACGCGTTATCCCAACACATTTCTTAAAACTGATTGCATTACTGATTGTAGCAATTATAACAACTGCCCTCAGTGAGGCATTCACAGGCTATGGAAATGAGATTTTAACAGGTGATATCCTTTGGAATTATAATGCATTCTTTACCTGTCAATCACCTTTTGTTTGTTTACTTCCGACAACATTGTTTGGGTTTGGATCATTTCTTACGATTCTATTGCTTCATCCTTTTATTGCTTCATTGTACCGGCTCACACCAAAATATATTACCTACTTAGCGTTTCTATTGTTCTTTGTTGATAGTGTTTATACAATAATCCGTATAATTTAAAATAATTTATTGAATTTTTTATAATATTAAGGTAATATATGGTTATGAAAGGGTTGATATGATGAATTTAATAAAAGCATTGAGTGTTGTGGTTCTTGTTAATGTGATTCTCTATTTGGCTGCGGCTGGATTTGCAGTTGACAGTGATAGCTATGTTATTGATGTGGTATTCTTAATGACACTTGGTAATGTATTAACAACATTTTATCTTATATTGAGATATGTTAATAATGAATCAAACAACATGACGATGAGACAACTTTTCGCCCTGCAAAATCCCGCAACATTTTATATCGCCGACGCATTGAACAAACAAGATAATACCAATACAAATGCATTAAAACAATTGGTTTCGTATCCCCGAATATTAAGAATTTATGCCTTTATGTTCTTATCTATCGCTGGAATAATTACAACAGCTATACTTTATGTTCTATAAACCTGCCTAGCAGGTTTTTTTATCGTTATTAAAAAGAATACCACGCCGAACGCGTGGTATTCTTTTTATAAATCGTATTGCTTAAATAACTCTGATGGTGTTTTGTGTAATTGAAACGCAATCGGTAATAATCCAAAGAACAACAAAAGACCATACATTCCTAGAATACCCATGCTGGTTAAGCCAAATGGATAGCGAACAAATGTCACAAACTGATCAACATTGCTTTGCGCTCGAAGGAGTAAAATCATTGTCACTAAGAAGCCAATTAAAACACTAAACGTCGCTCTTAACACTATTTCGATTGTGAACAATTTATAGATGCCACTTTTATGAACACCTAGCGCTCGATATAGTGCAATATCATAAATCCGTGAGAGTAAGCTCGCGCGCATAATAAAGAATATGCTGATGCCCCCAATCACTAACCCAACGATACTCGTAATATATAATGCAAGATTGTTTTCTTGTTGATAGGATGTGTATGTCTCTCTTTTTGTCTCATACTCATAACTCGCATTATAGCCAGCTGTTTCGAGAGTTTCTAATGTCTCATCAATATCATCGCTATAAACAAAGATTGTAAAGTTCGGATAGATGTTTTTAGTAGTATAGAAAAAGACTATTTTTATAAAATCGACATGACTTAATGACAGGAGATTGGTGTTATATTCCAAGTTGTTTTCACGATAAGCATAGGTCCCAACAACACTGTAACGTCCCGATGACATACCAATACTACTGGGGACTTCTTGGCGTATTTTTGTATTTTCTTCACTGATTGTAACTTCTGAATAACTTTCTGGTAATCGTCCTGATGTAATTTCAAGTCCAGCGCCTAAAATACGATAATCCACTAAGTTTGGAACTGCAAGTGAATAGATTAATTCTTCTTTCATCCAGATACTGCGTGATGGTTCAGATGAAATACCTGACACAGAAAATAAAAAACTGCGTTGGTCACCTTTATAAAAATCTTGTCCACTACTTTGCATTTTCACACTGGTAAGTAAAATGTCGTCATAGGTTTCAATGCCTCTATTGCCATATTCTTTGATCATTTCATCGGCTAGTGTTTGACTAATGATGACACCATAATTGGTTGGCATCTCACCATATATCAATGTGTCAGAATCAAATGCATTGATTAAACTGGGATGGGCAGATACTTCAATCGATGTCATAATTTCGTAATACGGCTCAGTCTCAAAGTTAAACACCATTGGTTCGGTCACTAAATTAACATATGATACGCCCGCCACTTTTGACAAATCGTTCACATCAGTATACGTCCAATCTCGTCCGTGTACGGTAATATATTCCTTTGGAAAATCAGCAAACTCACTGTCATCGACAGTACGAATATTACCAATTAAGCCAAAACTAATCGCAAATAATACCCCGATAATTCCCAACACAACATAGAGCATCTTACCACCGGTTTTAACATCTTTTAATCGGCTTAAGACATTATGAAAACTGTCTTTAAACGATAAGATATGGGTGCGTTTAGGATTCACTGTTAATTTGTTATAATCAAACGATGTCGGGGTAATCACATCATCTTCAAAATGCATGTTTTTAAGTTCAATTTCAGAGTCATCATTGATATATTTAATCCGTTTATAAGTTGTTGAATCAACTTTAACATACAGCGTGTTATGTCGCTTAATAAGCGTGACCCCAATTTCATCAAGTGTTTCTGCATCTTTTTCTTCGTACGTAATTAATTCTGTATTGTTTGTCGAAGTGATTGCTTTATCATAATCTTTAAGGTAAATAATATGTTCTTGAATTACTGATAAATTCCCTTGATAGGTATTGGGCTCATCTTTCACAATTTGACCATTTTGCATTTCCACAATCCGGTCTGCATAAAATTTTGCTAAAGAGACTTCATGGGTTACCAAGACAACCAATTTATCTTTGGCAATCTCTTTAAAAATGTTCATAATATCAATACTGGTTTTACTGTCTAAGTTACCTGTCGGTTCATCGGCTAGAATCACATCAGGATTATTGGCTAAGGCACGTGCAATCGCAACGCGTTGCTTTTGACCGCCTGAAAGTTGTGTGGCGTAACGTTTTTCCATTTCAGGTAGTCCAACTTGATTAAGCAAATAAGTTACACGTGAAGCGAGTTCGTTTTTCTCTAGGGTCGTACTCAGTCTAATTTGAAACGCAATGTTATCAAAGACAGTCTCATCTTTTTTGAGTAAAAAGTTTTGATAAATGTAGCCGATTTGATAATTTCTAAGATCGGTCCACTGTTTACTGTTGTATTTGTTAAAGATAATGTCTTTGAAATGAATTGTGCCAACTGTTGGTTTATCCATTCCACTCATCATGTTAAGTAATGTGGATTTACCACTCCCGCTCTCACCTAAAAGAACAACAAATCCTTTTTTAGGTAACTCTAAACTAATGTCTTTTAAGACATGGTTTTCATTGCTTTTATTTTTATTATATACTTTATTAATTTGCTTTAGTTTAATCATTACTCTCACCTACTCAATCCGTAAACTTGTAATCACTGTTTGTTTAAACAACTGGTGATTCATTCTATATGTCATATAGCCCATCATCGTGAGCATCGAGATAATCAAAATTGCGAAATCTGTTAGTGTGAAATACCGCAAATAATCCATGATAATTTGTGATTGATACCGCAATCCATAAAGGGTTAAAATAACAACAGCTAATGCAAAAAGAGTCAGTGCAACGATTTCAAACAACATCATGGTTAAGATACTTTGTTTGGTGGCACCGATACTTCTTAAAATAACGTAGTCTTTGCGTTTTGAATAGGTTAGGGTTCTCAATACAAAATAGCCCACAAAATACACCAATACAGTTGCTAAAACAAAGCCAAGTGACAATTGGATGTTATTGGCGAGTATGCCTAATGCATCGTCTTCTTCAATCACACCTGCTGGATAAAACACATTGTACCCTGCTTGTTCTAGTTCTTCTTTTACAGTAACGGATTCATACATGTCGTAGACAACCGTGGTTACTTGATAAGGGTCATCGTCAAACAGGTAATCAAAGGTTGTTTGATTCATGTAAATTCCTTGGCCAAGGACATTAGGTTCCATCGGTTCACTGAGCATAACAATTTCTTGTGATACTGGGGTGTTTTCAAAACGGGTAATGATGGACATATAAAACTCATGGACAGGAATGAATTCATCAACTGGACAGAGTCCGGCATCAAAATCATCAATAACTTCTTCTTTATACCCAAAGTCGCGACAGATATCAAAAAACATCATATCGTAAGTTAAGACTTCTAAATCATTCAATGAATTATCAATTCGAAGATCAGGAATAAGGACATACTGACGTAATTTATCAATATCTAGATAAACGGTTGCTTGTTTATAATTGGCAACTGATTCTAATTCTGTGAGTCCATCATGATGATAATAGATATGGTTATTATCTTCTAGTGAGGTTGGTGATTTGACAAACCCAACAACTTTTTTGCTAAACATATCAGTCGAAATTCCTTCAACTTCGCGAATCATATGTCGGGGTGATAAGGTAATTGTTGCGTTTAAATTAAACAAGTCGGTTTCACCAAGTACAACCTCATTGGTGTTTTCTGGTAAGCGTCCGCTGATGAGGTTACTTGCTTTTAATACGCTTGCTGGTTTTACGACATAATGATCAAATACAGTTTTATTAAATTCTTGTTCAAAATGGCCATGGACCATGACAAGATCAAACACAATGTCTTGTTCAACAACCTCTAAGACATCATCAGTGTTCTGTAACGTAGCCAATTCCAAATCTGAAAAAGCACTTTGATCGGGTTTGGTCACAATCAAGCGATGCTTCATTGCGTTGTCAAAATAAGGTGTTGAATCTTGATATGCGGTGTTTTTTGCTTCTAACATGGTCGCATAAGCAAGCATAAATGACAGAATCACAAAGCCGATGATAAGCAAACTGAAAAATGTCTTCTTCGGCATATTTTTAATCATCATCCACGCCATTGTGAAAAGATTTTTTGTTGGGACTCTTTTAACTGCCGTGTGATCTATTTTAGGTGAATCATTGGTGCGTGATTCAAAAGATTCATCTTCAATGATATCACCATCATAAAGGCGAATTTTCCGGGTAACATACGGCTTGATTTGTTCAAAGTTATGGGTCACAACAATGACAAGTTTATCTTGGGCAATGTCATGCAACAAATTTAGTATATCTTTGGCGGTCTCTTCATCTAAGTTGCCTGTTGGTTCATCACAAAC
>JAIPGE010000045.1 GCA_021736285.1 Candidatus Izemoplasma sp. | reverse complement strand
ATCAATCATATCTCCACCGTATTCAAGAGGTGGCATTGTTTCTAACAACTGGCGTTTACCATATAACACACCTATGCCTGTTGGACCTAACATTTTGTGTCCACTAAAGGATAAAAAATCACAATCTAGTGCTTTGACATCAACAAGGATGTGTGGTGCAGCTTGTGCTGCATCAACACTAACAATCGCATCTTTTTGATGAGCCAAGTTAATAATTTCTTCTAACGGGGTAACATATCCCAAAACATTTGAAATATAGGTTAAGGCTACGATTTTTGTCTTATCTGTTAATACCTTTTTAAAATTCTCAACAGTTATTCGACCTTCTTTTGTTAGTGGGACATAAACCAGTTTTGCACCAACATTTTTAGCGACTTGTTGCCATGGTAACACCGAACTATGATGCTCTAGTTCCGATACAATAATTTCATCGCCTGGTGACAACAGATGATAACCATAACTTAGTGCCACTAAATTGAGGGCATTTGAAGCACCACGTGTAAAGACTATCTCATCAAAATCACAGTGAATAAAATCAGCAGTAATCTGTCGTGCTTTATTGTATTTTTCAGTTGCGATATAACTTAGATTATAGACACCACGGTGAACATTCACGCCATAATTTTGATAATAGTCATTGAGTTCATCAATGACAATTTGGGGTGTCAAACTACTTGCAGCACTGTCTAAATAAACAAACGTATCATCATTTAAGATTGGAAAATCTTGTTTAATGTTTGGTAGATAGTCCATATGTGCCTCCTATAAATCTTGGGTTTTACGTGCAACACTGTCAATGAACAACGTTTTTAATTTGTCACTGCTTAATGCATCTAAAATCGGGTTTAAAAACCCATTAATAATCAGTCGTTCGGCGTTGCGTTTTGTTAATCCGCGACTCATTAGATAATATAACTGTTCTTCATCTATTTTGCCAATTGCTGCGCCATGTGACGCAATAACATCGTATTCATCAATTAATAGTAACGGGTTTGCGTCAAGTCGCGCTTTACGACTTAAAACAATACCACGGTTTTGTTGACGGGCGATACTATGCTTCATGTTTTTATGAATTTTTCCTACGCCTTCAAATACAAGCGCTGAAGTATCACTGCTGACACCATAGTTTTCGATATAACCTTCAGTATACTGTGCCAAATGTTCTACTAATTGTTCAAAACGTGCTTCTTGTTGCTGATTGGTGATGGCTACAGTTTTGACATAACTTTTTGCATAGGGTGCTACTAACTTAACAACAGTGTTAACGTTTGAGAGTGCATCACTTACTTCTGCATTGTTAAATGTTAAGGTTCCATAGCGTTTGACCAGTCCTTGGCGATTGACATCTAATACACTTTTTTGCGTAAACAAATTCATTGTTGTATATGTGAGTTTTGCATTTTCATTTACAATCGCTTGATTAACAATATTGTTGCTGCTCGGTTGTTCATTTTGATAATATTCCATATAGTTAAGTTGACTGTTTTCATCACAAACAACGATTGTGTTGTGAACCATATCATGTTCTTCTTGTAATACAAAAACATGTAGTGGTGGTTCAATCACTGTGTTTTTTTGGACATGTACAAAAATACCACTTGTGGCATTTTCTTTGACGTATTTAAAAGCATCAGACACATCAGTTTTGGTGTCATCAATTTTTTGAATAACATCTATTTTATCTGATAATGCATTATCGAAATTATCAATATAAAGTCCTTCAATATCAATGTCTTTAGCAAGTATATGACCATCTTTAATAACTAAGTAATGACTGATATCATCTGCAATTAACGATTCAATTGTCTTTGGTATGGTATCATTAATTAGCGGGTTTTTGGTGTATGTAACCATTAGAGATCTAGCGCTTCTTTCGTAGCGCAAGTTCCTATTGTGACAAGTTCTTTGTCGTCTTTTGGGATAACACGTTCATCATCAATTCCGACTTCTTGTTTGATCCAATCATATCCCTCTTGATCGATACGCTCAATGATGTCCATACCGCCACTTTTAACAAGTTGACCTTTCATCATAACATGAACTTTGTCAGCTTTTATGTAGTCGAGTAACCGTTGATAATGTGTAATCAACAATAGTCCAAGTTGATCATGCTTCATGCTGGTGACATTTTCACCGACAATTTTTAAAGCATCGACATCAAGTCCTGAATCAATTTCATCTAAAATCGCAATTTTGGGATTTAACATTTTCATTTGTAAAATCTCATTGCGTTTTTTCTCGCCCCCACTAAACCCTTCATTAAGATAACGATGGGGTAAATCCTCACTCATTTTTAACTCTTGAACAGCTTTATCATACTGTTTAATAAAGGCAAATAATTTAACTTTTTTGCCCTCTTCTAATCGTGCATTCATCGCTGTTTTGATGAAGTCACTATTGGTCACACCTGGTACTTCTGCAGGTGCTTGCATACCTAAAAATAGACCAGCACGTGCGCGCTCATCTACATCCATCTCTAAAACATTGTTGCCATCAAGTAAGATTTCACCTTGTGTCACTTTATATTTGGGGTGTCCCATAACAACACTCGCTAACGTTGACTTTCCAGTCCCGTTTGGACCCATGATAGCATGTGTTTCGCCACCATTAATTGTTAAGGTAACACCGCGTAAAATTTCATTGCCTTCAACTTCTGCATGTAGGTCTTTTATTTCCAGTTTTGACATTTGTATAACCTCCTTAAATCCAATACTCATTATATAGTTTTCTCAGTAATTATCCAAATAATATGATATAATTTTTTGGTTTAAAAAAAGGCAAAACTCAAGTTTTGCCTAATCTTTTATACATATTGTTCAATACACTTTTTGTAGATATCATATCCGAATTCATTAAGATGAAAGCCATCGATTGTATATTCTAAATTCAACTGTTCATAATCATTCTTTAAATGCTTCGCAATATCAACATATCCGATATGATGTTTTCGTGCGTAATTTCTTAGATAATAATTTAACATTTTAATGTCAAAATTGTCGCGATCTTGAGCTTTTTCAGACACGCATTGCTTTGTGCTTGAATTATTGACCGGTATTACGCTAACGATGTAAATTTCTGTCTTTTTAGTTCGTTGTTTTAACGTTTCTATAATGCGAACGATATTATGATAAATCGTCTTGACGGATGCATCGTTCAGGCCAATATCGTTTGATCCTATCGAAATAAAACATTTTTTGGGTTTGTATTTAATCGCTCGTTTATAAAGTGAACTTTCTAATAAATCAGTCGTATCACCTTCAATACCATTGTTATAAAAGACTTTTTCATTTAGATATCTTGCCATTGGTAACCGTTCAATCATACAGTCTCCAAGTAGGACAATTTGTCCCTTTTCAAAATCTCGATGTGAAATATCATAACTGCGTTCTTTATGATATTTTTTACGCTCTTTTTCTGTCATAAAACCACCCTTCCCCTTTGTCAATTTATGTCTAGTTTTTCTCTCGTAACACGTTTAATAATATATAATGTCATCAATGCAAATAGAGATACAGTTACACCTAGTAAGGTATAGCCTAATCCAAAAATCATACCAATGATCGCACCAATCCATAATGTTGATGCTGTTGTTAATCCAGTAATATATCCATTGGTTTTAATGATTGCCCCCGTACCTAAGAAACCAACACCTGTGACAACTTGTGCAATAATTCGTTGTGATTGGACTTCAATGTTCGCAGCTAAATCTGGATTATCTTTAATAAATTGCAAACTATCTGCGACCATATATTTTTGCACAATGGCGAGTGCTGTTGCGCCAAACGCTACCATTAGATGTGTTGTCATGCCAGCAATTTTATGTTTCTTCTGGCGTTCGTAACCAATCAATCCAACAAATAGCAATGTCAATCCTAAACTTTGCAAGATATCTAAAAACTCAATTTGTATATCCATCGTTACACCCTCTTTCGTGAGATAACATTATATTATATCACTTCTCTTGAGAAATGCAAGCGTTTTTTTGGCTTTGTGATTAGAGTTCTGCTGCTTTATAGATGTATTTTTTTCCATATTGAATCATTTTAAACTGAACCACACGTGAAACTTTTAAATCGACTTCACTGTGATAAACAACGACAAGACCAATTTTTCTAAAGTAAACATAATAGTATTGATTAATAATATTTTTGTATATAATTACTTGTTTGTTATCAGCAATTTTTTCATAACCCAATTTGAAGTTAAACCGTTTTACTGGCATCATTGTTATTAAGAAAAACATTTTTTGTTGAAGTCGATGATCAATTGATAATCCAACAAAAAGAACAATGAATGTAATTGACATTAAGAGCAAATTCATCGATTCAAAGGTAATAACCTCCGGTTGATATTGAAAAATAAGTAAGGCGACAAATCCAAAATAGATTAGCTGATTAAATGCCAAACTAATAATAACTAAAATGATAATTAATAGCGCAAAAATAAGATTGGTCGTTAATAATATTGAGAAATTCGGTAAAAAAACGATAACAAACACAGCAATGATAACCAATTTCATCAATGTTTTTGAATGGGTACGATATTGTTCATTAAACCAACTGAACAATTGGTTAAAACGCTTTGTCTCATTGATAATGATGGACTTTGTTTGATAATAGAACAGTTTATTTCTTGTTAAAAATCCACCAATTGAGTAGGCACTTTGGAGGATTGAAAACCCCATAAATATTACTAATAATAAAACCAGTTCTGTTAAACTTTGATCATAGAAAGCATTGTGGACTAAGACAATTAAAAACAATGCAATAGCCGTTTTAACAAGCGCAATAAAAACCGTTGATATTGCATATGATTTTGCTGTATCCTGAATGAAATTTTTGAAAATATGTTTTTGATAATGATACATACTGTAAAATGCTAATGTAAGCATCAGTATTGGTAAAATGATTGATATAAAATAACGCATAAATATGCCCCCTTAAAAAAATAGGTGATACCGAAGTATCACCTATTATAACACGTTATTCTTCTAAACTATAGTCCATTGCTTCATAACGTTTATACATTTTGTATGACCGCTTAGCGTCTCTTAAGTTAGCGTCAAGTAACTCTTGTGCATGTTCTTTATTAATGTCAAAGAGTTGTGCATAACGAGATTCATTCATTAAGAATTCTTCGTATTTTTCCCACTTCGGTGTTTTAGAATCTAGTTTGAATGGATTCTTACCTTGGGGTTCTAACCGTGGATCATATCTAAAGGTTGGCCAGTATCCACATTCAGTAGCCAATTTGGCTTGATTTTGTGAATTGGTAAGTCCGCCTTTAATTTTATGAGCAATACATGGTGAATAAGCAATGATGATACTTGGCCCATTATAACTTTCTGCCTCTGTAAAGGCTTTAAGAACTTGTTGTTGGCTTGCACCATGGCTTACTTGTGCAACATAGACATGACCATAACTCATAGCCATCGCAGCTAAGTCTTTCCGTTTACCATTTTTACCAGCAGCTGTGAATTTCGCAATAGATCCACTTGGTGCAGCTTTAGATGATTGTCCACCTGTATTTGAGTAAACTTGTGTATCTAATACTAAAATATTAATGTTTTCTTGGTTTGCGATAACATGGTCTAATCCACCGTATCCGATGTCATAAGCCCATCCGTCTCCACCAATTACCCAATTCGATTGTTTGACAATGTAATTAGATAGTTCTTTAATATCTTCTGCATAGCCATCTTTAACATCCTCTAAGAGTGGTAATAATTTGTTGTAGACTTCAAGTGATACATCAGCATCGTCTTCGTTTTCTAACCATTTATTCATTAATTCCGCAGCTTCTTCAGGTGCTTTGTCTTTGTTGTCTGCAAAAATATTATGAACTCGCGCACGGAGTGTTTGGTTACCATGTAGCATACCAAATCCAAATTCTGCGTTGTCTTCAAATAAACTGTTAGCCCAAGCTGGTCCGCGTCCATTATCTAATGTTGTATAAGGGGTCGCAGGGAATGATGCACCATAAATACTTGAACATCCTGTGGCATTCGCAATTTGCATCCGCTCACCGAATAATTGAGTAACCAATTTAACATATGGTGTTTCGCCACAACCTGCACATGCACCACTAAATTCAAATAATGGTTTTGCGAATTGTGAGTTTTTAGCATTTGTTTTTGCGACTAAATCATCTTTATACGTAACTTCATTGAATAAGTATTCAGCGTTTTTCACTTCACCTTTTTCAATTTCTTCACCGATTGGACTTAATGCCAACGCTTTGTCTTTTGCAGGACATACTTCAACACAGACACCACATCCAGTACAGTCCAAGGTTGAAATTTGGATTTTATATTTTAATCCTTCTAATCCTTTTCCACGGGCATCAATTGTTTTCATACCTTCCGGTGCATTTTCCATTTCTTCTTCTGTTAACAAGAATGGGCGAATAACTGCATGTGGACAAGCAAATGAACATTGATTACATTGAATACAATTGTCTTCAATCCACTCAGGAATGTAGTTTGCAATACCGCGTTTTTCATAGGCTGTAGATCCTGGATCCATACTACCATCTTCGTACCCTTCAAAGGCGCTTACTGGTAAGTCATATCCTTTAATTTTATTAACTGGTTCAGCAATATTTTTAACAAAGTCAGGAAGATCTTGTTGTACTTCTGCTTCTTTTACTTCTAATTTTTTCCAAGCTGCATCGACAGGTACTTCAATTAATCCCGCTTGTCCTAATTCAATTGCCTTATAGTTTTTCTCAACAATATCTTCACCTTTACGACCGTATGCTTTTTTCGCATATTTTTTCATGAGTTCTTTGGCTTTGTCATAAGGCATGATTTGTTCATTTAATGCAAAGAATGCACTTTGCATAATTGTGTTAATGCGAACACCTAATTCAGCTTGTTCCGCTAACTTAACAGCATTAATGATATACAGTTTGGCATTCTTTTCTGCCAATTGTTTTTTAACTTTATTTGGTAACAGTTCAGGAATATCTTCTTTTTTTGCAACGGTATTTAATAAGAAGGTTCCTCCATCACGCAATCCTTCAATCATGTCATATGTATAAAGATATGAATCTTTTGAACATGATACAAAGTGTGGCGTACTAACTAAATAAGTCGAACGAATTGGATCTTTAGCAAAACGGAGATGCATTCTAGTTACACCACCAGATTTTTTTGAATCATATGATGAATACGCTTGTGCATAAAGATCTGTGTTTTCACCAATGATTTTAATTGTATTTTTAGATGCACCAACTGTTCCATCACTACCGAATCCAAAGAACAATAATTCTGTAACATCTTCTTTTTGGGTATCGACATGGTCAAAATCAAGTGATGTGTTGTTGACATCATCTTTGATACCAATTGTAAAGCGATCTTTTTGTTTGTTTTTCATATTCTTAAATACCGCAACAATTTGTCCTGGTGTGGTATCTTTAGAAGATAATCCGTAACGACCACCTAAGACAACAGGTGCATTTTCCTTACCATAGAAAATCGATTTAACATCGAGATATAATGGTTCTCCAACGCTACCACTTTCTTTTGTACGGTCTAAAACACTAACCCGTTTCACTGTTTTTGGTAGTGCATCAAAGAAGTATTTTTCACTAAATGGGCGATATAAGTGAACTGTTAATAAGCCAACTTTTTCACCTTTATCAAGTAAATAATCTACTGTTTCTTCTATTGCTTCGGTGACACTTCCCATTGCAACAATAACATCAGTTGCATCTTCAGCACCGTAGTATACAAATGGTGCATAATCGCGGCCAGTGATTTTACTAATTTCTTTTAAGTATTTTGCTGCAATATCTGGAACATCTTCGTAATATTTGTCTTGAATTTCGCGTGCTTGCATATACACGTCATCATTTTGTGCGGATCCTCTAGTTACAGGATTTGATGAATTCAAGGCACGTTTTCTAAATGCTTTTACAGCATCGCGATTGAGTAACGGATCTAAGTCATTATAGTCCATGACTTCAATTTTGTTCACTTCGTGAGATGTTCTAAATCCATCAAAGAAGTGTAAGAATGGAATGCTAGATTCGATTGCTGCTAAATGTGCAACACCCGCTAAGTCCATTACTTCTTGTACTGACCCACTCGCTAATAGTGCAAAACCACTTTGACGTGTTGCCATAACATCTTGATGATCACCAAAGATTGATAGTGCTTGTACAGCCAAACTTCTTGCTGCAACATGTATAACACCAGGTAATAATTCCCCAGCAATCTTATACATATTAGGTAATTTTAACAATAACCCTTGTGATGCAGTAAATGTGGTTGTGAGTGCACCAGATTGTAAACTACCGTGTACCGTACCAGCAGCCCCACCTTCTGATTGCATTTCAATAACTTTAACAGGCATGTCAAACAAGTTTTTGTGTCCTTGAGATGCCCATAGATCAATGTGTTCCGCCATTGGTGATGACGGTGTGATAGGATAAATTCCAGCTACTTCAGTAAAGGCATACGCCACATGAGCTGCTGCTTGATTTCCATCCATTGATTGGAATACTTTTTTTGTTGCCATACAATAACCTCCAATATATAATTTTCATGATAATTAAATGATAAGTCACACAGTACAAATTATAACTTATTTTATTGCTTTTTACAACAGCACAATTTGCTTTTTTTCATTAAAGAAAACACTTACATTCGTAAGAATTCTAAAGAAAAAAGGTTGTGTTCAACCTTTAATAATTTTCATATATTCAGCCCAAAGATTCTCCGTTTCTTGTTTGAAATTTTTTGCAATTAGACCAAAATCAATTGTGAATAATATACCAACATTTAAATGATGTTTTATTTTTGCCGTGAGATACCATAATATGGTTTGTAGTATACGGTAATAATACAGTTTAGTGAGTTCTTCTTGGGTTGGTGGGTGACCAAAATACAAAAGTAACAATTTTTTTGCGACCGTCATATTGATACTGCCCATACATGCGATATCATATAGTGGATCATATACTTTGGCATATTCAAAATCGAGTAACCATAGTTTGTTTTTTGTATCAATAAGGATATTTGCTGGATTGATATCTCCATGAATTAGTGTCTTGTGTTTTATCTTTGGATTGTTGGTCATCAGTCGTTTAAAAAAAGTGGTTGGCCAAGTGTCTGTTTGTTGAAATTGGTTGTACTCTTTTAGTAATCGGTCAAACGTAGTTTGTGGTTCGAATGGTGAAATATTAACATCATTAATTTGATGCAGCTGATGCAATACATTAGCTAGTTGTTTAAGTTCTTCATCTGTGACATTTTTATTCAGTGTATGACCTGGAATATAGTCAGCAATTTTTAACCCTGAAGTCTTGTTAAAGTAATAAAGTTTGGGTGTAATATTAAGGGAAATAGCTGCTTCTAAAGCTATTGATTCATGTTTTCGGTCAATGAAATGATGACTTTCTTCTCCGGGTAGTCTAACCGTGTAGTGTTGTGCATTACAAGCCATCACAAAAAGCACATTACTGCGGCCATCAGGTAACGCTCTAACGACATTAATATCGTCTGTTTGTTGACTGAATACAAGCGCACATAATTCGATTGCTTTTTGTTCGT
>JAIPGE010000044.1 GCA_021736285.1 Candidatus Izemoplasma sp. | reverse complement strand
GATGAATATTCATTAGCCTTTTCGCTGTTTGATTTGTATCGACTCACGGGCCGCAACACAATCTTCACAATCGCAGGCATTATCATAAGATGTCGGGCCATAATATGTGGCAATTTTACCTTCATAATTTCTTAATATTGTTTTACCTGGGGCTTGACTTAAAACGTAATTTGGCATAACAGGAATTTTACCACCACCACCTGGAGCATCGACAACAAATGTTGGCACAGCAATACCACTAATATGACCGCGTAGACCTTCAATGATTTCAATGCCCTTACTGACGGGCGTTCTAAAATGTTCAATTCCTTTGGTTAAATCACATTGATAAATATAATATGGTCTAACGCGTAATTGAATGAGTCGTTTTACCAATTTTTTCATTACATGAACACAATCGTTAACGCCTTTCAATAAGACACTTTGATTCCCAAGCGGAATGCCAGCGTCGGCCAATAAGTCAAGGGCACGCGCTGTTTCTTTTGTTAATTCTTTATAGTGATTAAAATGGGTATTAACCCATATTGGATGATATTTTTTTAACATGTTAACAAGATCAGGGGTTATTCGTTGCGGCATAACGACTGGTGTTCTTGATCCGAGACGAATGACACCTACATGATCAATTTTACGTAATTCAGAAATAATATATTCAAGTCGTTCATCACTTACGAGTAATGCGTCACCACCACTTAATATAACATCGTTTACTTCGTCATGTTCTCGAATATAGTCTAGAGCTTGTTCGACATGATCTAGTTTGTTTCCAGAATCTTTTTGTCCGGCAAAACGACGTCTTGTACAATGACGACAATACATGCTACACATATCTGTGACTAAAAATAATACACGATCAGGATACCGATGTGTCAGGCCTGGTGCGACACTATCTGCATCTTCATGTAAAGGATCATCAGAATCATGAATCCCATAGTGAAGTTCCTCAATTTGGGGTATCGTTTGTAAATATATAGGATCTCGTTTTCCCTTTTCGGGATTAATTAATGTAAGATAATAGGGTGTAATTGCCATACGAAAGGTTGTTAACACATTTGTAATCGTATATTCCTCTTGATCGGATAACGTCATGTATTGTTTTAAATCCGCAGTTGTTTTAATACGATGCTTCACTTGCCAGTGCCAATCATTCCATTCATCATCAGTGACATTGGGAAAATATAATTTTCGGCGTGCTAAGTAATTGTCATACAATTTTACTGTCATAATAAATGCCTCCTAGATATATTTTTCTTCAAATAATTGTTTAATTCGGGGTGTGTTTTGAACCAAGTCAAGTGTAAAATTGGCATGGTTTTTTGTATATCCGTTCCCAATTAACATTTTGACATCTTTCTTGACGCCTTCTGCACCAAGCGCTGCTTTTGTAAATGACGTCGCCATGCTAAAGAAATAGACTGTTCCGTCATCTTTTGTAATTAAAATTGACCCCATTTCTGTGTTGTCAACATTGACAACATTGATGGTCACATCAGCAAGTGTACTTGCGACGTTAGTGACTTTGTCATACACTTCCATCGCATTCGTTGCGTCTGCTAAAACAATGTGATCACAAATGTCATGATTTTCTAAGAACGTAATTTGTGATGGTTCATTCACGACTGCTATAACGCATCCTGTATCGCCTACACTTTTGCGTGCTTGGTAAGCACATAAAATACCACTTTTCCCAGCAGCACCTATAATCACAACGGTGTCACCTTGGTTGACAAGTTTCGCAACTTGTGCTGGTGCCCCAGCAACATCTAATGCGGCAAGTGCAACACGTTCATTCATTATCGTTGGTATTTCTGTATAGATACCACTTTCAAATAAAATCGCTTCTCCTTTAATTTTAACTTGATCAGTCTCTAAGTTGATATCAATAATTTCTTCAATATGCAAAGGGGTTAATGACAAAGAAACAAGTGTTGCAATTTTTGTATTTAGTTGGGGCTGACTAGGAAACTTCTTTCCAACTTCTTTGACATAACCAAGCAACATTCCGCCACTTCCTGTGACCGGGTTTTGCATTTTACCTCGGTCATTAACGATCTTTAATATCATCGTTTTCATTTGTGATATATTGGCATTACATGCCTGTTTAATTTGTGTGAATGATGCACTATCGATATTTAATGTATCAACTTTAATCAGTAGTTCATTATCATAAATTGTCATTGTGTTATCAATTTTGCTTGCAGCTTGTGGCAAGACGCCTTGGGGATGAATCACCCGGTTTGTTCCATATCGACACAGTGTTTTCATGATGCCTCCTTTAAATTCAGTAATTGTCTTGCTTCTTTAACAGAAGCAATCGCTCGATTGTGTTTTTTTGCTATATCAACAACTGCTTTTACAAGCGCTGCGTTGCCGTTTGCAAGTTGTCCTTTTTTAATGTATATATTATCTTCTAATCCGACACGAACATGGCCCCCATTAATAATTGCAAGTTCAGCAAGTGACAATTCATATTTGCCGATACCAGTAATCGTATATGTTGCATTTTCTGGTAAACTATCGACTAAGAAATGAAAGTCGCGTGCTGTCCCACTTTGACCTGCTCTTGTTCCTAAGACAAAACTAAAATGTAAAGGTGCCTTAATAATCTTTTCTGTATGTAATTTCAAAACATGATCAAGGTGCATTTTACCAAAACACTCTAATTCTGGAAAAATACCTCGTTCATAAATCTTTTGACTAAAATAAATGATATCATTCTCGGTGTTTTTGAAAAACGCATCGCCACCAAAATTAACTGTGCCACAATCGAGTGTACACATTTCTGGATTCAACACTATCGGTGCTAGCCGTTCATCATTAGACATGCCAACTGCACCTCCGGTTGATGGTTGAATGATAATGTCACCACATTTGGCTTTGATGGCACGAATTGCATCTTTAAATCGATCTTTCGATTGTGTTGGCGTGCCATCATCTTCACGCACATGAAGATGAATAATACTCGCTCCTGCACGTTTTGCGTTGTAGGCTTCAATGGCTAGTTCTTCGATTGTATAAGGTACGTATGGATTATCTTTTTTGGTTACTTCTGCGCCACAAATTGCGGCTGTTATAACCAGTTTATTCATGGTATCTTTGACATTCCTTTAATACAATACATGTTCCAATTGCATCAGCCACCAAGATTTTTTCATTCAAGACTTCTGCTGCTGATGCACGAATTTCTGGTTTTGATGTAATAACTTTGTGTGCTTTAAATTTGATTTTGCGTGACGTGTTACCAACATCAATAATCTCACCTGAGACTTCTAAATAATCACCGGCATGGACAGGCGCATAAAAATTGATGTTCTCATATGCGCGAAATAGTCCTTCATCCCCATCATGACGAATTAATAATTCTGTGGCCACGTCGCCAAATAATTTAAGGGTGTATGCGCCATCAACTAAGCCGCCACCATAATGTGCTTCTTGAGTTGATAAACGCAGTCTAATCATTGTTTTTTCCATTTAGTTCACCACCATTTTTTTAGGATTGTTTATTAATAATGTTGCGTCTGTTGCTGCTTGGATTTGTTCTAATGAAAATTCTGGGTTGTATTCAACCAAATGAATGCCAGTGTTATCAACTGTCATCACACCCATTTCGGTAATAACCATATCGACTTGATATTTTGCGGTTAACGGTAATGTGCATTTCTTTAAAATCTTTGGTTTGCCTTTGTTGGTATGTGTCATGGCAATAATGACTTTTTTTGCACCGGTCACTAAGTCCATTGCACCACCCATACCAGGTACCATTTTGCCAGGTATAATCCAGTTAGCTAATGATCCTGTTTCATCAACTTGTAAGCTACCTAAGACTGTCACATCAACATGACCCCCACGAATAATGCCAAATGATAATGCACTATCAAAATACATGCCACCAGGTTTTAAAGTCACAGGTTCACCACCTGCATTTGAAATATCGGGGTCACTGTTTGTTGACTCTGGCTTAGGACCGAGTCCAATCAACCCATTTTCACTTTGTAAATAGATTGTCATTGCATCAGGAATATAGTTTGCAACAAGGGTAGGTAACCCAATACCTAAGTTAACAACGTCACCATTTGTCAGTTCTTTAGCGACCCGTTTTGCAATGAAGGTTTTCATTTCTTGTCTATCCATCATAATCCCGCCTTTACAACATAATCGATAAATATATGGGGAGTGATGATACACTCTGGATCAAGGGTATCAACCATTTCTCTTGAAAAAGCTATTGTTTTATCCGCAGCCATTGCCATTATAGGATTAAAATTGCGTGTTGTTTTGGTATATATTACATTCCCATATTGGTCGGTTTGATATGCTTCAATAATTGCCAAATCAGCGTGCAATGCTGTTTCAAGTAAATAGCGCTTATTGTTTACTTTTAACACTTCTTTATTTTCTTCAACAATAGTCCCCACTCCGGTTGGTGTTAAAATACCACCCAGTCCGTGACCTTGTGCGCGGATTTGTTCAGCCAGGGTTCCTTGGGGAACAAGTGTTACTGTCATGTGTTCAGCACTCATCTGTTTTCCTGCATAAGGATTGAGTCCAATATGGGACGCAATAAGATGCGATACTTGATTGTTCTTAATCAGTTTGCCAACACCTCTGTTTTCAAATCCAGCATCGTTACAGATAATCGTTAAATCCTGAACATTCGACTGCATAATGGCTTCGATCAATACCTCTGGGGTGCCCACACACATAAAGCCACCAACCATGATTGTCATGCCATCAAACAGATGTTCTTTAATAGATGAAATATCTAATAATTTATGCATTATGACCCTCCTTCTTTACAGGTGGCATCACTTCTGCCTCACCTTTAATAACGGTTTTTCCATTTTGATTAATCGCTTCACAAGTTAAAGTAACACGGTTTTTAAAGATATCAATTGTTTTTACAGTAATAGAAGCCGTGATATCATCCTCAAAATAAACAGGTTGTGTAAATATAAGTGACTGTTTGGTGTAGATGGTCCCATTACCTGGTAATTGTGTCCCTAGCAATCCCGAAAACAATGACCCGATTAGCATCCCATGACTAATACGCTTTTTAAACATGGTTTGTTTGGCATAGGTCGCATCAAAATGTGCAGGATTATAATCTTTAATAATCTCGCCAAATTGTTCAACATCTTCTTTCGTGATGTGCTTTGTGTGACTAACGGTATCACCGACATGTAATTCATAAATTGTTTTTCCTAATTTCATAAAAGCCTCCTTAACGAAAATAAAAGAACTGTTTATGTTTCCATAAACAGCTCATCATTTAAATGACAATGCATAAAGTGTCCCTTTATCCATCAAAATAGCTTATTTGGACATAAGTTATCTTTCGGCGTAGATTGCCTTCACACAGTCTTACAGGTGTCCAAGCCCTTCACAAAACTGTGTTACTCCAATAAACGCGCCTCTGTATCATTTCCCTTAACACCGTTATTATATAGAAGAATGTAAGCGTTGTCAACAGTTATTTGTAGCAGATTATAAAACTGTGATTGTAACGCTTTTATTTTTAAATCGATGACTTGTTATTGTAATCTTTGCAAGACCTGATTTTCCAAGTGTTTTAAGATTGAAACTTGTCACGCCCCCACGAAGTGGTCGTGTGCTAGGACCGATACACTCGAGTGGACCATCAATCGTAATTGTGATAATTTCATTGGAATAAAACAATCGATTATGATGGCTATCTTCATGACTAATTGTGACTGATGTAACTTCGTATGTATCACTTTCTTGGATTGTAGCATCCGCCACAGTAACGTTCAAATCATTGTCTTTTGTTGGACCGACTTCTTTGTGTAGCACCAACTGATTATTGCGGTATCCTTCAAATCGATACGTCAATGATTCAAGTCCCCATTTGCCAACGTATTTTTCATACAACTTTGCGGCTTCGTCAATTGATAATTTATTCTTAAACAAGACCCAACCCATTTTTAATTTTAGCTTCAGTGGTAAATTCATCCCATGTTTCATAATATAGAGTAAAATTTCTTTAATCCGATTGGCATCTTTGTGTGTAAATGATTCTTTCTCATGTATCAAATTACCGATGAAGTCATCTATGATGACCGGTGGATGAGGTAGATATTGATAGGTAATCGATGGGTAAAATGTATTAATGTAATCGTCATTAATATAAAACTTAATGTACTCTAAATTGGTTAAGACTAAAACTTCTTTAATTTCACTAGCGGCAAAATCGCCAATTTGAAGATGTGACACAACTTCTAAAATTGCACGATTGTCAGTTTGTGATTGATACACACTTGCGGCATATTTCTCGTTTCGAAACATATCAAGCACACCATGATAACAAATTTTATCACCACTGCCAAAATCTTTATGTGTATTGTAGTCAAACATACTCCAGCCGATCGCACCTATGATGTCATTATTTTGATACATCGCATTTAGAACTTCCAAATGCCGTTTGGCATGATTAATGCGATGGATTTCATCATCGAATGGTTTTGTTGGGTACATATGACCATTATACTCAGTAACCAAGTAAGGCACCTTCTGTTTGGTCACATGATTCCTTTTTTCAAGGCCAACGTTGTCGCCCCGATGGACAAAATCATTATAGGTGTAAACATCTTCTAAAAACTGTGAGTTTTTAAAGTTTCTTACCCCACCTCTTGGCCGTGTTGGATCTAATTGTTTAGCTAATTGATTTGTTTTTGTGTAAAACAATTCATTATCCGGTGATTCATTAATCCGAACACCCCACAGGATAATTGATGGGTGATTGCGATCACGTATGATCATCTCTTCTAAATTCAATAATGCCACTTCTTGCCAAGCAGTATTCCCAATATGTTGCCACCCAGGTAATTCAGTAATCACTAATAAGCCAATCTCATCACAGCGATTTAAAAAGTGCCGGCTTGGTGGATAGTGACTCGACCGAACGACATTACATCCTAAGTTATATTTCAGAATGTCGGCATCTTTTTTCTGCATATTTGAAGGCATTGCATACCCCACATAAGGAAACGATTGATGACGGTTTAACCCTCTTAGTTTCAAGCGTTCACCATTGAGATAAAACCCATCTGTCTTAAATGCAATGTCACGTTTTGCAAATGAGGTTTGGTACAACACAGTTTTTGACTTTAAAATTTCTAAGGTGTATACGATGGGATCATCGATGTCCCAATACTTTAATTGGATATCTTTGTGGATTGTTTTTGATTGGGGCAAGGTGTCGCTAAATCTTTCAACAATTTCATCATTTTGTTTAATAACAAATGTGTATGGTGTCGCTTCAAGCGTATCGCCATTCATTGTTATATCAAGGGCAATGGTGTTTCCATCAACGGTGACAAAGACATCTTCAATAAACATCTGTGGTTGCTCAATTAAAGCGACTTCTCGATAAATACCCCCATACGTTAAATAGTCAACAACAAACCCAAATGGTGGAATATCGGGGCGCTCAGTTGAATCCACTTTCACAAATAAATGATTCTCACTTTGCTTAATAACATCTGTGATTTCAACTGTAAAGGGCGTGTATCCCCCTTTGTGAGTTGTTAGTTTTTGATGATTAAAATAGATGGTTGCTTCAGTCATCACACCTTCAAAAGAAAGGAAATAACGTTTGTTTTGAGCTGGATCAATTAACAATGTTTTTTCATAACTACTGGTAAATTGATACATTGTCTCATCAAAATAGTGATACGGCAACTCAATATTGGTATGTGGTATTTGCACAGTTTGATATGTTTTAAGTCCTTCTTTAATAAACGTTTCCTTAAACTTTGGCGTATAGTGCCAATCGTTATTGAGTGGTATCTTCTTCATTATTTGCCTCTTTTCTGGCTTTCAGTTCAGCCACAATTAAAGCGTATTTATCTTCATCTAAAATATGTTTTTTATTAAACACATATTGCCCTAACATAAGGCCAAATAGTGGTAGAATAAACATGATTAAACTCATTCCAAGTAAGGTTGTATCTGATTGCTCAAAGCGGGTGATGATACCATCAACTTTTTGTGATGGCACAAAATGAATAATTGCTAGACCAAGTCCAATGACACCACTTGACAAGCCCATTGCCATTTTAACAACAAAAGTTTGAACACTGAATGCAATTGATTCACTACGTTTATGGGTTTTCCATTCTCCATATTCAACAGTATCGCTTAATAATACGGTTTGAATAACCATAAAGATGCCTTGTCCTAAAAAGATTAGAGCTGCAAAAATAAATAATAGTATAACTTGTGATGATAACAAAAAGGCATTTAAGAACAACAACACAAATCCAATAAATTGAATAATAATCGCTAGATTAAATATTTTCTTACGATTGAAATGTTGACGTAATTTATAAAAGACTACTGTTCCAGCCATTTGTAAGACACCACCAATAGCCATGAAGACAATAAACAAATCACTGTTTCCAATATTATACGTAATATAATATATTGCCATCCCACTTGTAATATATAATGTAAAGTTAATGATTAATACAACAACCATCACGACAAGTAATTGATCATTTTTCTTAAGTAGTTCAAACATTTTTTTCAATGTACGTTTTTCTTTATCAGCGGGTTGAATGTTTTCTTTAACATTTGTTACAGTGACAATTTCAGTTGCGACAAAAATAACAGCGACAATGATCGCAAAAAACAAGAGTCCCTTGATTTCCGCTTCTGGGGTATCACCACCACCTAAAACATGAGCAAATGTGATATATCCACCAGCGACAATAAAGTAACCAATACTCGTAAAGAGTCGTGTTAATACAGTAACATCTTCACGTTCTTTTTGATCATAGCTAAGGGCTGGAATCATTGACCAAAACGGAATGTCCATCAACGTATAAGTCATTCCCCACAAGGTGTAGAACGTGGTGACATAAACAAGTTGTAAGATAGAATTGGTTTGAAAATCAGGATTTAAGAACAAAACAACGAGAATAATCGCATTTAAAACTGTTCCAATTAAAATCCAAGGTCTAAATTTCCCCCATCGTGATGTCGTCTTATCAACAATTGTGCCCATGATTGGATCATTGATGGCGTCCCAAATCCGGACCACCATAATCATAATCCCTAAAAACGCACTACTGATCCCTAATAAATCATTAAAATAAAACATCATGTATGTGCTTGTCGCAAACATCATGTCTTTACCGAGTCCCCCTAGGGCGTACGATAGTTTTGTTTTTCTAGTAAGTTTAGTTGTTGTCATGTGTCTCTCCTTCACTTATTTTTTTCAAGATGAAAAGGTGTGAATAATGATCTGGTAACGGCATCACGTGCGCGTTATATCCTGTTGATGTGAATTCATGGGGTAATGTAATCCCATAATGTTGTAAGGTGTCGCTATGAACAGTTTGTTTAAACTGGTTTGCTTCAAACAAATATCTGTTTGCGATTGTATTAAACAGTGTTGAATTTACTGTTAAGTTAATGGGTAACGCCTCATTCACAAGCGATCCAAATGCACGGATATTAAAATATTGTTTTCGTGATGTTAACTGGTAAGATCCTGTTTTTAAAAATGGTATCTTGAGCCGCTCAAATCCAGGATTAGGAGTCATTCGTTCTTGGTAGACCAAAACAATTGCTTCATCAT
>JAIPGE010000043.1 GCA_021736285.1 Candidatus Izemoplasma sp. | reverse complement strand
GAGCCTCTTTTTTTATATTATTTTATAAGGGTTTGTATTGATTTGACTAAGCACTATCGAAATATCTGGCACGGCATCTTCAAGCATTGAAGCCATTTGTTTCACACCAAAGAATTCAATATTATGATTCACATTTAATATCGGTAATCCCAAAGCATTGGCTTCAAGGGCATGGTGGTAAGTAACATCACCAGTGATCAATAAATCAACATTCTTATTAACCGCAGTTTGAATGACACTAGCGCCACTGCCACCAACGATAGCGATGGTTTGTACGTGTTGATCTAACTTACCTATAAATGAAACGGTTGATAAGTTAAATGTCTCTTTAACAGATGCAATATATGTTTTGAGTGGTTGTTTAGTTTTGAGTGTCCCCACCATCCCAAGACCATATCCTTCAACAGTTTCTTCTAAGTAACAAGGTTTCTCTAATGATAACTTCTTTGCTAAAGCATCATTCATTCCGTTTGGTAATACATCAAAGTTAGTATGGGCAACGTAAAGACTAATATTATTCTGTATTAATGAATATATTATATCACCAATAGGTGTATCATTTAAGATGTCTTTTTGTGGTTTAAACAGCAACGGATGATGCGCAATAATCATATCGCAGTCTTTTTTTTTGGCTTCATTAATAACTTCATGTGTGACATCAAGGGTTACCAAAATCTTTGTGACAGCCTTCAATGAGCCAATTTGAAGCCCAACATTGTCCCAATCAGCTGCTAACTCGGGTTTAAATAATTGATCAAGTACCAGTTTTATGTTGTTTCTTTCCACATCAGCGCCTCCTTTAAATCTTGTTGTCGTTGAAGTAAATCAGGATGCTTTGTTGCGTCTGTTAAATTATCAATAACAGTTGTTATATAATCTAATTCTTTCTTGATTTTTTTTGTAAAGTAGTAGGGTTGTTGGCGCAAGTTGATTGGACCAAAGGCACATTCTAATGTACTTAATCGTTCATTTCCTGGTTCAACAACAATAACACCATATAGTTTTTCCTTATCCGCAAAGACAAGTTCATCAACTATTTTGAAGTTGATATTTTGGAGTGACTTTCGAATTGCTTCTTCATTATCATTTGCCTGAATAACAATGCGTTTAAGCTGTTTTAAGTCACTGTCTTGTAAGATTTTTTGAATGGTTAACCCACCCATACCACTTATGATTGCAACATCGGTATCGTTACTGATGTCACTGAGTCCATCGGCACGTTTTACCTGGATTCTGTCAAGCAGTTCGGCCTTCTTGACATTACTATAAGCAATGACATAAGGACCGTGTTTATTATCGATTGCTTGTGCTTTCATGACATAGCCGCGAAGCACCGCTTCAATTGGAACTTTAGCATGATCTGTGCCGATATCAGCTAGATTATGAAATCCATCAACATATTTTAAACAAATTTCAAGGCGTTTACTTAAGCGCATATTAACCCATAAAATCTTTGAGTTTTTTACTACGTGACGGATGGCGAAGTTTACGTAAGGCTTTGGCTTCAATTTGACGAATCCGTACACGTGTAACACCAAATTCACGCCCCACTTCTTCAAGGGTGCGACTGTGGCCATCAAGTAATCCAAAGCGCATTCTTAATACTTTTTCTTCACGATCTGTCAATGATTCTAATACTTCAGCAAGTTCGCGTTTCAACATTTCTTTTGATGTAAATTCCATTGGAGTAGGTGTATCTGGATCCGCAATGAAATCACCTAATGAAGAATCTTCTTCTTCGCCAACAGGTGCTTCTAAAGAAATTGGCTCTTGTGCAACTTTTTGAATAATTTGAACTTTTTCAACACTGATGCCCATCCGTTCTGCGACTTCTTCTGGATGTGGTTCGCGTTTTAATTCTTGAATAAGTTGGCGTTGTGTACGGACGAGTTTGTTGATTGTTTCAACCATGTGGACAGGAATACGAATCGTTCTTGCTTGGTCAGCAATCGCTCTTGTAATCGCCTGACGAATCCACCATGTTGCGTACGTTGAAAACTTAAATCCTTTGGTATGATCAAATTTTCCAACTGCTTTCATTAAGCCCATATTACCTTCTTGAATTAAATCAAGAAATTGCATACCACGTCCGACATAGCGTTTCGCTATTGAGACAACAAGTCGTAAGTTGGCTTCAACTAATTTGTTGCGGGCAAGTTCTCCTTTGAAGATGGTTTGTTCAACTTCAAGTTTATATTCGGGACTAATGTCCCCTTTTGACTCAACCATTTCATCGTACTTTTCTTTTGCAGCTTCAGCATTAACGATATCGGTTGCAAGTTCAACTTCTTGTGAACTATCAAGTAAGTCAACCCGACCAATTTCTTTTAAATACATCCGAACCGGATCGTCTACTTTAACAGATACTTGAGATTCAAAGGACTTATCATTCATTAATTCCTCTTCAATATCTTTGGTAAAGTCTAAATCTAAAACAATGCTTGGATCTAATCCATCATCTTCGTCATCTTCGTCATCACCATCGATGATGGGCAATGTATACGTCACCATTTCTTCAGCGCTAACAACATCGATGTCTCTTGATTCTAAAACTTCAATAATTTCATCAAACGCATCGCTGTCATCATCCACATATTTTTCGATTTCTTTAACGGTGACGTATCCTTTTATTTTACTGACACCGAGTAACTCTTGAATAATTTTACCTTTATCCATTTGAATCCTCCTTTAATTTTCGTCTCTTAACGGCTAACGCAATCTTCTCATCCTTGGTTAGCGCTTCTTGTATCTTAACTGTATACTCTTCTATTTTCATTTTCTTTTCGTACGCTTTTAGTGTTTCAATGAAGTCAAAAAATTCATCATCTGATAACAATTCTTTTTTGTATTCAATATGATTTTCAAAATACGTTATTTGGTGTGGTTCTAAGGCATGATATAATTCCTCTTTGGCGACACTGTTATAATCAGGGTCGTCACTAAAATAGTACAAATCTTCAATCGCATGTCGAATATCACGTGTGACTTGATCAATAAAGAATAAATCACCAAAATCTTGATGGAACCGATGAAGGTATTTTACATCTTCTATAAAGTAATTTATCAGTTTTCGTTCAGCAATTTTATATTTAGAATCAATTTTAATTTGTGATCGTAACTGTTGTTTTGTGCGATTAAATTGCCGTTTTGTATATTGAATAAAGTCTTGTTTAATCGATTCTAATTTAAGGTTGGCGTCGCTACTTAATTTATCTAGATAGCGATCAATTGTCGTGTGGGGCAATTCTTTTATTAAATCAAATACATCTTTTTTAAACTTTTCAATTTCAAGCATCTTTGATAAATCGGTATTTGACTGATATTGAAAATACTTGAATTCAAGGGCATCAAGCCAGGTTTCATTAATCGCTTTAATGAGGGCATCTTTAGAATGGATTTTGATATAATCATCGGGATCTAAGCCATCTTTTAACAAGACGACTTTGACATTAAAATTATCGGCAATCAGTAAATCAATCGCTCGTGATGTGGCATCAAGTCCAGCCGCATCTCCATCATAACAAATCGTGATGTCGTTTGTATAGCGTTTTAACAATTTAACTTGAGCTGTTGTTAAACTAGTCCCCATACTTGCTACGGCTTCTTTAATGCCGACGCGATAAAGAGCAATGACGTCCATATATCCTTCTAATAAAATAACACGGTTGTGTTTTTTTATTGCTGATAAGGCGTTGTTTAAATTGTAGATAACATTGCTTTTGGTGAAAATATCACTTTGGGGAGAGTTGATGTATTTGGGTTGATTCTCTTCGCCTTGATAGATACGTCCTGAGAAGGCTAAGACGCGGTTTTTATCATCGATAATTGGAAACATTATTCGTTTCCGAAAAAGATCATAAAAACTCTCTTTTTGACTTTGCTTGACCAGGCCTAAATCAATCAAATCTGCCTCTACATAATCTTTACTAACCAGTGTTTTAGTCAGTAAATCAAAGTCATCAGGGGCAAGACCAAGATGAAATGTTGTGATAATATCATCGGTAATGCCACGGTCTTTTAAATAGTTTTTAGCGAGGTTTCCTGTCTTGGTACTAGATAAGTAAAATTGATAAAACTGCATCGCTTCTTGATTAATATCATAATAACCTTGGTGTGGATTAACATGTTGTTCATTATTGATATCTAAGGTGACGTTCGCTTGGTCAGCTAAATACCTTAATGCATCAAGATAATGCATGTTTTTTGTTTTTTGTAAAAAGGTAATCGCATTACCTTTTTCACCACATGAAAAACAATTAAATATCTTTTTATTGGGTTCAACTGAAAAAGAAGGCGTCTTTTCATCATGAAATGGGCACAACCCAAAATAACTCTTCCCTTTTTTCGAAAGAGATACTTGTTCACCAACAACATCCAAAATGTCTGTTTTGTTTAGAATTTCTTGGATTTTTGCTTGGTCAATCCGTGCCATAGTGCCTCCTTATAATAATTAATACTGTAGTTTTTTATTTAAGTATGGAATAAGTTCATCTTTTTTAAGTGTGATTTGTTCCATCGAATCGCGTTCGCGTAAGGTGAAGGCTTCGTCACGCACTCCATCGTCGTCTACTGTTAAGACAAATGGTGTTCCGATAGCGTCTTGACGACGATATCGTTTTCCGATTTTCCCGCGTTCATCATAGGTCGTGCTAAAGTTTGAACTTAAGAAATCAAACATTTCTTTAGCTTTATCACCATGATATTTTTTGATTAGTGGCAATACAGCAACACTATATGGCGCTAAAAACGGTGCGATTTGCAAGTTAATTCTGGTTTCACCATCATCGAGTATCTCATCTTTATATGCCTCATTTAAAATGGCTAGAAACAAGCGTTCAACACCAAGTGAGGGTTCAATTACATAAGGTAAATATTTTGTGTTATCATCAGGGTCATGATACATTAAGTTTTGTGACGAAAATGTTTGATGTTGTTTTAGATCATAATCGGTTCTAGAGGCAATACCCCATAGTTCATCAAAGCCCCACGCATAATGGTATTCAATATCTGTGGTAGCATTTGAATAATGCGAGAGTTGTGCTTTTTTATGATCGCGCATTCGAATGTTTTTGGAATTGATACCCAGTGTTTTTAAAAAGTTAAAACTATAGTTTTTCCAATAATCAAACCACTCTAGTTCGGTGTTTGGTTTACAGAAAAATTCTAATTCAAGCTGTTCAAACTCTCGGGTTCTAAAAATAAAGTTTCCGGGTGTGATTTCATTGCGAAACGACTTCCCGACTTGTCCGATGCCAAAGGGTACTTTTAGACGTGAAGAACGTTGAATGTTTTTAAAGTTTAAAAAGATTCCTTGTGCTGTTTCAGGACGTAAATAGATGTCACTATGCGAGTCTTCAATAACCCCTTGAGAGGTTTTAAACATTAAATTAAATTGACGAATATCAGTAAAATCCTCACTGTCACAATTGGGACAGGTAATATGGTGTTTTGTCATATAATCAACCATTTGTTCATTGCTCCATCCATCGGCAATGATTTCACCATGAGAGGCATCTTCAATTAATTTATCAGCACGATGGCGTGTGTTACACGCTTTGCAATCAATTAATGGATCGGAGAATCCACCAATATGACCACTCGCTTCCCATGTTTTCGGATTTAATAAAATAGAACTATCTAGACCAACATTTAGGCGGTTTTCTTGAATAAATTTTTTCCACCATGACGTTTTAATATTTTGTTTTAACAAGACACCTAGTGGACCGTAGTCCCAAGTATTCGCAAGGCCACCATAAATTTCGCTACCCTGATAAACAAATCCATAATTTTTGGCATAATTCATTAACTCTTCCATTGTAATTGTACGCATTTTGACCTCCATTTTGTTCTGTAGACACAATACCGCAATTTATATTATAACACACGTTTTAAAAAAAAGAAACAAGCTCTTTAGATTTTTTTCATTTGTTTTAAGATTTGACTTGATTTTGTTTTATAGCCAACAAATTCATCATACAACATATCAATGATATGTGCAATTTTAAGACGTTTTGTGTTTGGTATTTGGCGTGGGGTATCTTGACTGATATCAATATAATAATAATGGGCTAAGACTTCATATATATCATATCGATAAGTATCGGATAAATCTTTTATATGTTTTGGACAAATAACACCACCACTACTAGGATGAAAGACCAAATTGTTAGTTGATTGACAAATGTTACATTGTTTAAAATTGAGTCCGTAGCCGATAAAATGTAACAATTTTAGTTCAAAAATGAATTGATATATTTCAGTATCACTTGATTGATTCATTTGATCAAATAATTTGGTTAAAAAATGAAACATTTTATGATGATTAGAATGGTCATCAATCACATGTCGTACAAGTTCTAAGATGTGTAACAAGCGGGTGTAAGCAATTGGGTCTTGTTTGATTGTTTCATAGGCATTAATAAGCGTTCCATCTTGTAATGCATCGAGTTCTTTTTGAGGTCTTTTAAAGCGTATTAAAGACCCACGTTGACTTAAAAAACGCTGGATATTATTCATCTTTTTAACCCGATAAGCAATCACTGTTTGATGGCCTTGTTCGGTATATAGATAAAGTATTTTATGGTCTTCTTTGTAATCGATTGATTGTAACACAAACCCTTCAGTTTCTGCCATATTGTCACCTACTTTTCGTTGGTGTATCCATAACTTTTTAAATGAAATGCTTTGTTTCGCCAGTCTTTTACCACTTTTACGTGTAAATCTAAAAAGACTTTATTGCCAAGAAGATGTAAGATATCTTGTCGTGCCAATGATCCGATACGCTTGATCATTTTGCCACCTTTGCCAATAATAATGCCTTTTTGACTATCTCGTTCAACAATAATTGAAGCATGAATATTAAGTAGTTTCGGATTGGTTTCATCATACTCCAAAAAATCAACTTGACACATCACACTGTGTGGTACTTCTTCATGGGTTAATCGTAAAACTTTCTCCCGAATCAATTCACCAACAATAAAGCGTTCTGGATGATCGGTTATTTGATCATCAGGATAATATTTTGGTCCCTCTTCAAGTTCTTCTTCAATATCTTGAATCAATTTATCAACATTGTCACCGCGTAACGCGCTGATTGAAAAGATACCTTTAAAAGGATATGCTTTTTTATAGTCTTGAACATCATCATGTAGTCGAGGCACATCTTTGATTAAATCAACTTTGTTTAATAATAAAAAGACGGGTGCTTTTACCCTTTCTAACTCACCAACAATATAGTCATCCGATGCTTTAAATCCTTTAGTCGCATCAACCATAAACAAAATTAAGTCGACACTATTTAACGTGTTTAAGGCTTCTTTTGTCATGTATTCGCCGAGTTTATGATGGGGCTTATGAATTCCCGGTGTATCGATAAATATAATTTGCGAGGTATTTGACGTATAAATACCCGAAATATTATTTCGGGTTGTTTGGGGTTTGTCACTTGTAATGACAACTTTTTTACCTAACACGGTATTCACAAAGGTTGACTTACCGACATTAGGTTGGCCGATAATCGTGGCAAATCCCGATTTAAACACTATAAATCTTCCTTTTGAAAGGCAAATGGTAGTAACTCTTTGTTGTCGAGTGTTTGTCGTTTCCCGTTAGCGCTAATGAGATGCACCTTAGCCTCTGGTTCCATCAGTTCACCCATAACCTGACGACAAGCGCCACAAGGTGAAATAATGTCATCTTTGTTGGTTGTTACAACAATCGCTTCGATGTCCTCTTTGCGATATCCTTGTGTGTAAGCACTGAATAATGCGGTGCGTTCTGCACAATTGGTGAGGCCAAAAGACGCGTTTTCAACGTTGACACCTGTGATAATGTCACCGTTTTTCAGTTTAAGTGCTGCTGCGACATGTAATTTAGAGTATCCGGCATATGCATTGGGTAACACTTTTTTTGCAGCTTCATATAATTGATCCATTTTTATACCATCCTTTTATAGCTTGCTTGTTCTAAAATCGACTGCGCCAATTGATTCATTTGTTGTTCTTCATGATTTGTTTTATGATCATATCCTAAACAGTGTAATAGCCCATGTATTGATAAAAAGGCTAATTCTCTTTCAAAACTGTGTTTATATTCTAACGCTTGTGCCTTGCATTTGTCAATTGATATAATGACATCGCCAAGGTGATGTAATGTGCCATCTGGGAAACTTAAGACATCCGTCGCATAATCTTTTTGACGATACGTTCGGTTCATCGTTTGAATTGTATCATTATCGACAAGAACAATATTTAACACACTATTGTTTAAATTTAGCGTTTTTGATGCGACATCAAAAAGTGATTTCAAGATAGAATCATAGGCGTTATTATCATAAGAATTTGTAATATTTATTCTCATAGTTCTCATATTCCTTCAAGACTTTTTGGACAAGTGGATGACGAATAACATCAATGCGATCAAACTGAATAATTGAAATACCTGAGATATTTTTTAATAAATTAGTCGCTTGGATGAGTCCACTCTGGTCTTTTCTTGGTAAGTCAATTTGAGTGATGTCGCCTGTAACAATCATTTTCGAGCGAAAGCCAAGACGCGTTAAAAAGAGTTTCATTTGATTGGTTGTTGTATTTTGTGCTTCATCTAAAATCACATACGCATTTTCTAATGTTCGACCGCGCATATAAGCAAGCGGTGCGATTTCAATAACACCTTTTTCAATCAATTCTTCTGTTTGTGTAACGCCTAAAACCTCATATAAGGCATCATATAACGGTCTCAAATAGGGATCTATCTTTTCTTTTAAATCACCTGGTAAAAACCCGAGTTTTTCACCGGCTTCAACAGCAGGACGTGTTAAAATGATTTTTTTAATCTCTCCACTGCGGAGTTTGCTGACAGCTTGAATCACTGCGACATATGTTTTACCTGTTCCAGCTGGTCCGATACTAAAAATCAAATCATTGGTTTCAATGGCTTTTAGGTAATGTTTTTGATTAATTGTTTTGGCATAAATAGGACGACCATTCAATGTTTTTGTAATGAGATGGCGGTTGATATAAATATCAAAAATTTCATCTTCATGACGATCTTTGGCTAATTTTGCAATGTAAATAATATCGCGTTCAGTAATTTGAATGTGCTTATCCGCTATCTTAATCAAGATATCAAACAAACGTTCGAGTTCATCAATAACAGTTGTATCTTTTGTATCAACAAAAATTGACTCACCTTTGCTATAGATTTCTGTTTCATATAGCGTGTTTAAAAGGTTTAAATTCACATCATTGTGACCGATAATCATTCGAAACACATCGAGTGAATGAAATTGAACAGCTAATTTGTGTAAATTCTTCAAACTATTCATCTCCTATCTTGCTTTTAGTATACCATAGTTAGGGTTTTTAAGCGAAAAAAATAACGGTAAATTTCACCGTTATTTATCCATTCTTTTGATTTTTTGCGCGTTTTTCTTTACGTAAATCGCTCTTTGATTTGTAATATTTCCGTTTCCGAACTTCGGCAAGGGTACCAGAACGTGACAAATCACGCTTGAAACGCCGTAATGCAGATTCAATAGATTCATTTTCTTTGACTTTTGTCTTTGGCATCAGTGACCCTCCTTTCATTCGACAGTCCGTTATTATAATATCAAACAATTTTTAAAAAGTAAAGAT